>CAZGQB010000404.1:0-2314 GCA_964527055.1 uncultured Sulfuritalea sp. | reverse complement strand
ACTGAATGTAGCTCTTTCGCTGTTGTTGCTGATGGTGGCGATTCACAGGAATTCGTCTTGGTTAATCGTCGCAATGCTTTCTTATGGATCTCTGTATTTTCTATATTCTGCAATCCCTCTAATCACCGGTGCCTCAGTCACTGAGCTTTCACTGCTGCGCGTGCATGGAAGCGGGATATTGGTGAAACTCACAACCATAATTTTCCTGCTTGCTATGTTTGTTGCGCTTGCTATTCGGGCAGGCCGATTCTTCAATATTGATACGCGTGCGCTGCTGCATTTTGTCGTAGTGATGGCGATCATGTTTGCGGGGTATTTGAATGATATAAGACCCGGCGATAAGCTGCAGCTTCAAAATATGATAGGTGCAGAAGGTATGTTTGCATTGATGTGTTTAGGCTATATTGGCTTACGAGGCGAGGGGAATCACTGGAACATAAGGCGGGTACATTTACATGTAATCAATTGTGCGTTACTGCTCGCTGCGGGTATCGCCGTTTATGAGGTTTTCTCACATCGGGCTTGGGCGGCAACTTTGCAAAGTTCTGGTTCGATCGTTTGGCGAGCAAGTTCTATCTTATTTAATCCAAATTTGTATGCTTTTTGGTCGTCTTTAATATATATTGGTTTTGCATACGGAATGCATGAGTACGCAAATTATCGCAAACTCATGTTGCTCGGTATGAGCCTGACTTCAATCGGAATGTATTTTTCTGGCGCCAGAAGCGCAATTTTTTTGTTGTTAGGGGTATTGTTTTTGTGCGCAATTGGTATAACGCGTCAGCGCTCGCAATTGCGTTGGGTACCGCTATTGATTATCCCCGTAGTTTTTCTATTTATCTATTTTTTCGCAACAGGAATACTGGCGGCATCAGTCGGTGGCAGCCCAGGTTGGCAATCCATCGCTTTATTAGGCGAGCGGTTTGCGGCTACTCCTATTAACGTGTTTAGATATTTAACCGGGAGTAGTCAATTAGCTGGTGTGGTAGCCCCGGAAATCTCCGTCTCAATTGAAGGGCGTTTTATTGGTGAGAACCGGGATTCCGGATTGCTGTCGCTGCATAATGATGCAGGATTGATTGGTGTGGCAGCAATGCTCTGGTTGTGGGGTACCTTGTTCATATGGTCAGTGACCAGGTATAGGAGGAAGCCAGAAGCGGCCAGTGTCTATTCGTTCGGTATATTGCTTTACTGCTTCCTGGTTGGTTTGACATTGCGATTCCAAGTCTTTCCAGTTTGGCTGTTTATCGGAGGCTGTCTTGCGCCATGCATCGTTTTATGGCGGAGCAACCACCAATAGCCAAAAGCTAATCTTGCAGATTTCGGATTAGAAGTTAAATGTTCGGTACCGGGCGACTCCTCGATGGATAGGATGACACAGAGCCGTAAAAGGTTGAGCTGAAATGATCCTTTGCATCGATGCATCCAATATCCGGGGTGGAGGAGGGGTTACCCATCTTGCTTCGTTGCTCGGCGAGGCCGCGCCACGAGAACACGGTTTCGAGCAAGTTGTGGTATGGGCCGCTCCGCCGACCTTGGCCGCGATTGCCGATCATCTCTGGCTGACCAAACTTACTCACCCTTGGCTGCGCGGCCCGCTTCCATTGCGCATTGCCTGGCAGCGATTCAAACTGCGATCAGAAATCGCCCGCGCCCATTGCACAATCACCTTTGTGCCGGGCGGCAGTTATTCCTCGCTGCCTGGTCCCGTCGTGACCATGAGCCAGAACCTGCTTCCATTTGACTGGTGCGAGATCCGGCGCTTTGGACTGTCAGAATTCTTCTTCAAGATGCTTGCGCTGCGCTGGACGCAGTCCAAGGCATTCAAGGGCGCCGATGGCGTGATTTTTCTGACCGAATACGCAAAAGCTGCTGTCATCAAGCAACTCAGCCGAAATCCGAAGCGTGCAAAGGTGATTCCACACGGAGTGGACCAGCGATTCCGCCTCGCGCCGCGCACTCAAAAAAGCATTCATGAATGCTCTGCAAAAGTGCCTTTCTCTTTGCTCTATGTCTCGCACATCTGGCCCTACAAGCATCCATGGACAGTGGCCAGGGCCGTGGCAATTCTCCGCTCAGAGGGCATGCCGATCCGTCTTGATATCGTTGGTGGCGGCTATCCACCTTCCATCCGCCTTCTCCTAGAAACCATGCTTCAACTCGATCCAGAGGAAGAGTTTCTGTCGTACACCACCGATGCTCCCCATGACAGGGTTTCTGCCTATTACCACCAGGCCGACCTGTTCGTCTTCGCATCTTCATGCGAGACTTTCGGTCAGGTCTTGACCGAAGCGATGTCGGCAGGTCTCCCCAT
>CAZGQB010000403.1:0-2319 GCA_964527055.1 uncultured Sulfuritalea sp. | reverse complement strand
TTCCTTGCGGAACAGCCGGCCGGGCACGTCGAGCCGTTCCTCGCCCAGCTTCTTCCTGCCGCTCGCGTCCCAGCGCGTCAGGCGGAAAGTGACCAGTTCCTGCTCGTGGATCTTGCCGAAGTTGTGGTTCAGACGTTCGACGTCGAGCCAGTTGCCGTCCGGTGTCACCATGCGCCACGAGGCGAGGTTGTCCAGCGCCGTGCCCCACAGCACGGCCTTCTTGCCGCCGGCGTTCATCGCGATGTTGCCGCCGATGCAGGACGCATCGGCCGAAGTCGGGTCGCAGGCGAAGACGAGGTCGGCCTTTTCTGCGGCTTCCATGACGCGTCGTGTAACCAGTCCGGCGCCGGTGTGCACGGTGGCGTAGTCCTTGTCCGTACCGGGTAGGCGTTTCATCTCTACGGTGCCGAGTTCGATCAGCTTTTCGGTGTTGATCACCACCGACAGCGCGTCGAGCGGCACGGCGCCGCCGGTGTAGCCGGTGCCGCCGCCGCGCGGGATGATGGTCAGGCCAAGTTCGATGCAGGCGCGCACCAGCGGCGCCATTTCCTCTTCGCTGTCGGGCGTCAGTACCACGAAGGGATATTCGACGCGCCAGTCGGTGGCATCCGTGACGTGCGAGACGCGCGCCAGGCCGTCGAAACAGATGTTGTCCTTGCGCGTATGGCGTGCCAAAACCTTCTGCGCCTTCTTGCGCAGGCTGCGGGTTTCCTCGAACCAGCGCTCGAAGGACTCCACGGCAGCCCGTGCGGCGGTCAGCAGCAGCGCGACGCGTTCGTTGCTGGGTGTGCCAACCTCGCGGCGCTTGTCGATTTCCCGCAGGCGGTGGCGCAAGGCCTCCACCAGCGCTTCGCGCCGCTCTCGGTTGGCCAGCAGGTCGTCTTCCAGGTAGGGATTGCGCCGTACCACCCAGATGTCGCCGAGCACCTCGTAAAGCATGCGCGCCGAGCGGCCGGTGACGCGCTCCGCGCGCAACTCGTTCAGCGTCGCCCAGGCCTCGGCACCGAGCAGGCGGATGACGATTTCCCGGTCGGAGAACGAAGTGTAGTTGTAGGGGATTTCGCGCAGGCGGGCGGTCATGCCGGACATTCAGTGGAGCAAAGGGGCTCTATTGTAGGCGAACGGCCCATCCAGAGGCCCTGCGCGCCGTGGGGTCAGCGCGGCGGTGCGTCGGCGTTCGATGCCCTCTGGCGACGGATGATTTGCCGGAAACAATCGCGCAGCGGACCCATGTCGTCCTTGAAATATCCGGTGCGGCAGGCATCCAGCAGAGCGGTCCCCGCGATGACCGAAAAATCGAGGCGGTAGCCGGCCGCGGCGGCGAGAGCGGCGAAGAAATGACGCATGGCCCGGCTGTTGCCGTCGCGGAATACATGCACGGCATAAATGCAGTACCAATAGCGGGTGAGGCGGTCCCCGAATTTCTCCGGATCGAGGCCGCGCAGGAAATTCTCGCCTTTCAGTTCATCATGCAGGTGCCGGAAGCCGCCCTGAATCCCCATCGCGGAAAGGAAGTCCTGGCCCCTTTTTTCGGTATCGACGATGCGGGGCTGGCCGGCCCAGGCGAAGATGTCCTGGAACAGCGCATGGTGGATCGCGCACAGATGCGGCAGGTCGAAGTCGCCCGCTAGCGGAGTGCGCTCCAGCTGCTCGCCACGCAGTCCCGCCACGGTATCGATCGCGCGCTGCAGCACGGCCATGTTCCTGATCCCGAAGTGGTTGATCAGAACCTGTGTGCCCGGATAAACGTAAGGTTTTGCCGGATCGGGCGCGGGGTAATCGATGTGGGGATTATTCTGCGGGGCGATGTCCATGGGCCTGCGAAACCTCGGCTGTCGGCGCTGGTGACGCACCGATTGTATAGTCTTGCGCCATATCGGGTGGCGAAAGACAAATTCGCCGCGGCGGCCGGGCGGGGGCAGGTCTTGCAATTGCCCCGCAGCACCGCCATATTCCTGTTTTATACCCTGACCGTTGGAGTTTGCCATGCGTACGCGTCTGCTCGCCGTCCTCGCCCTTGCCGCCGCGCTGCTGTCCGGCTGCGGCTACAACCAGATCCAGATCAACGACGAGTCGGTGGGCGCCGCCTGGTCCGAAGTGCTCAACCAGTACAAGCGGCGCGCCGACCTGATTCCCAACCTCGTTTCGGTGGTGCAGGCTTATGCCAGCCACGAGAAGGAAGTCCTGACGCGGGTTACCGAGGCGCGCGCCAACGTCGCCGGGATGAAAGCCACGCCCGAGCTGATCAACGATCCGGCCGCCTACGCCAGGTTCCAGAAGGCGCAAAGCGAACTCGGCGGCGCCCTGGCGCGACTGCTG
>CAZGQB010000402.1:0-2325 GCA_964527055.1 uncultured Sulfuritalea sp. | reverse complement strand
CCAGCGGCAACATCAAGTTCGACGAGAAGGGCGACCGCAAGGATGCCGAGATGACCATCTTCACCCTCAAGGACGGCAAGATCACGCCGCTGGCGATCATCAAGAGCGGCAAGTCGATGACTCTGGATGAGTACGCGGCGGCTTCGGCGCCTGCTCCGGCTGCTGCCGCTCCTGCCGCTGCTGCTCCTGCACCGGCTGCGCCTGCGCCGGCTGCTCCCGCAAAGTAAGCATCCGCTGAAACGAACGGGGAAGTCGCCCAACGGCGGCTTCCCCGTTTTTTTGGATACCCGCGCGACATGGACATCCTGCTGCAGCAGATCATCAACGGACTCACCACCGGCAGCGTGTATGCCGTCGTCGCACTCGGCTATACCATGGTCTATGGGGTCATCCAGCTGATCAACTTCGCCCATGGCGAAGTGGTGATGATCGGCGCCATGGTGGCCTTTTCCATCATCACTTCGCTCGCCGGCAGCGGCATGCCGCCACTGGCGATCGTCCTCGCCGGGGTCATGGCGGCGATTCCGGCCTGCATGGCCATCGGCTACCTGCTCGAACGCGCGGCCTATCGTCCGCTGCGCCATGCGCCGCGCCTGGCGCCGCTGATCACCGCCATCGGCATGTCGATCATCCTGCAGCATGCGGCGCTGCTGATCTGGGGCCGCAATCCGCTGGCCTTCCCGCAGATCATCGAGAACCCCAGCTTCAGCATCGGCGGCGCGGCGATCAGCGCCGTGCAAATCACCATCATCCTGCTCTCCTTCACGATGATGGCCGGCCTGTCCTGGTTCGTCTATCGCACCCGCTTCGGCATCGCCATCCGCGCCACCGCGGAAAACGTCCACGTCGCCAGCCTGATGGGCATCAATGCCAACCGGGTGATCGCCGCCACTTTCGTCATCGGTGCCGGACTGGGCGCCGTCGCCGGGGTGATGTACGGCTCCTACTACGGCATCGCCCACTACACCATGGGCTTCACCCTCGGCCTCAAGGCCTTCTCCGCGGCCGTGCTGGGCGGCATCGGCAACATCGCCGGCGCCATGCTCGGCGGCCTGCTGCTCGGCCTGGTGGAAGCGCTGGGCACCGGCTACATCGGCGACTTCAGCGACCTCTGTCGCTGGCCCGGCGCGAGCGAGGGCATGGGCTGGATGGGCGAACGCTGTGCCGATGGCGCCCACTTCGTGCTTTTCGGCAGCAACTACCAGGACGTGTTCGCCTTCCTGATGCTGATCCTGGTGCTGGTATTCCGCCCGTCCGGCCTGCTCGGCGAGCGTGTTTCGGAGCGTGCCTGATGGGCATGCTGAAGGACACGGGACATCGCGAAAAAATCGGCCTGGTGCTGATCGCGGTAGCGCTAATGGCGCTGCCTTTCGTGCTGGCCTCGGCCGGTACCGCCTGGGTGCGCATCATGAACTTCGCCGTGCTGTTCGTGCTGCTGTCGCTCGGCCTCAACATCGTGGTCGGCTTCGCCGGCCTGCTCGACCTCGGTTACGTGGCCTTCTATGCGGTAGGCGCCTACGTTTACGCACTGCTGGCTTCGCCGCATTTCGGCCTGCACCTGCCGTTCTGGGTGATCCTGCCGATCGGCGCCGCGCTCGCCTGCATTGCCGGCGTCATACTCGGGGCGCCGACCCTGCGCCTGCGCGGCGACTACCTGGCGATCGTCACCCTGGGTTTCGGCGAAATCGTGCGCATTTTCATGAACAACCTGTCCAACCCGATCAACATCACCAACGGCCCGAAAGGCATCAACCGCATCGATTCCTTCCAGGTCGGCCCGATCAACTTCGCGGGCAGCGACACGCTGGCCGGCCTGGTCTTCAGCGGGCCGATCAAGTACTACTATTTCCTGATGCTGGTGCTGCTGGCGGTGATCGTCATCAACCGGCGCCTGCAGGATTCGCGCATCGGCCGCGCCTGGGTCGCCATCCGCGAGGACGAGGTCGCGGCCAAGGCCAGCGGCATCAACACGCGCAACATCAAGCTGCTGGCCTTCGCCATGGGCGCCTCCTTCGGCGGCATCGCCGGCGGCATGTTCGCCGCGATGCAGACTTTCGTCAGCCCGGAAAGCTTCGTGCTGAACGAGTCGATCATGATCCTCGCCATGGTGGTGCTGGGCGGCATGGGCAACATATGGGGCGTGATCGCCGGCGCCGTCCTGCTCTCCTTCGTCCCCGAGCTATTGCGCTATACGGTGGAGCCGGCGCAGATGGCCCTGTTCGGCAAGATGCTGGTCGACCCTGAAGTGCTGCGCATGCTGGTGTTCGGCCTGGCGCTGGTGCTGACCATGCGCTTCCGTCCCGCCGGCCTCTGGCCTGAAACGCG
>CAZGQB010000401.1:0-2328 GCA_964527055.1 uncultured Sulfuritalea sp. | reverse complement strand
AGGGCAGCACCTTGGTGAATTGGGCCTTGCAGATGGCGCAGATGGTGGCCATGAAGTTGACGCCGTTTTTCTGCACGATCTCGTTCAGGGCCTCCATGCGCGGTAGCGCACCCTTGACCCGCAGGTCGAGCAACTCGTCGGTCAGCAGGCCGCCGCCGCCGCCGCAGCAGAAGGTCTTCTCGCGCGTGGTGTCTTCCGACATGTCGACATAGTGGTTGGCCACGGCACGGATGATGTTGCGCGGAATGTCGAACTGGCCGCCGGCATAGTCGCCCATGCGCGAACCGCGCGCGACGTTGCAGGAATCGTGGAAGGTGACGATGCGGTGGTCGTTGGCTTCCTTGTTGAACTTCAATCGTCCGGCCTGGATCAGGTCCCAGGTCACTTCGCAGATGTGCGAGGGCTGCTTGTAGTTCGGGTCGAGCTGCTTCTGCAGCTGGATGGCGAAGGGATCGTTGGCGCCGGCGCCGATACCGGTCAGGGTGTTCCAGAAGGCATAGGCGACGCGCCAGGCGTGGCCGCACTCGCCGACCACGATGCGTTTGACGCCGAGTTCCAGTGCGGCTTCGCGCACGCGCAGGGCGATCTTCTGCATCTGCTCGTAGTTGCCGATGAACATGCCGAAGTTGCCGGCTTCCGATGCCTTCGACGACAGCGTCCAGGAAATACCGGCGGCGTGGAACACCTTGCCGTAGCCGATCAGGCTGTCGACGTGGGGCTCGGCGAAGAAGTCGGCGGAGGGCGTGACCAGCAGCACTTCGGCGCCCTTCATGTCGAGCGGATACTTGACCGCCGCGCCGGTATCTTCCAGCACATCTTCTTCCAGCCCCTCCAGGGTGTTCTCCAGCGCCGGGCCGGGCAGGCCGAGGTTGTTGCCGATCTTGTGTACCTTGCCCATGATCTCGTTCACGTACTTGTGACCGTGACCCACGCTGTCCATGATTTCCTTGGCCGCCATGGTGACTTCGGCGGTGTCGATGCCATAGGGGCAAAACACCGAACAGCGGCGGCATTCGGAACACTGGTTGTAGTAGCGGAACCAGTCGTCGAGCACATCCTTGGTCATGTCGCGCGCGCCGACCAGCCTGGGGAAGAGCTTGCCGGGCAGCGTGTAGTAGCGGCGATAGACCGAGCGCATCAGGTCCTGGCGCGCCACGGGCATGTTCTTCGGGTCGCCGGTGCCGATGAAGTAGTGGCACTTGTCGGTGCAGGCGCCGCAATGCACGCAGGCATCCATATACACGCGCAGCGAGCGGTACTTGACCAGCAGTTCGCCCATCCTGGCGACGGCCTTCTGCTCCCAGCCGTCGACCAGGGTACCGGGAAAGCCCAGGGCCTCGTTGTGCGTGGCGGCGGCGACGTAGGGATTCGACTCGACCATCGAGTCGATTTTCAGGGCCGGGATGGCCGGATAGTCGCGATAGGTGGGTGCGACCACCTTGGCCTTTTCGGCTGGCTTCGAAGTCGGCGCTGGCGACACGGTGACTGTGGGGTCAGACATGAGTCAAAACCTCAAGGCAAAACCTCTTAGCCACAGAGGACACAGAGAAAGTCAAACGCAAAAACTGGCAAGGAGTCGAGGTTTTCCCTCTGTGAACTCTGTGTCCTCTGTGGCCAATGGTTCTCATGCCTTTTTCTCCATCGCAGCCGCCCAGGGCGCCAGATGGCGGGTTTCGCGCGGGTTGTCGACCTGGTTGCGGGTCGGCGAGAAGAACACGCCGGGGGCATGCAGCAATTTGCTCACCGGGAACACGATCATCAGCAGCGCGACCATGCCCAGATGCAGGTACAGGCCGGGGTCGGCGGGCAGCGGATTGATTTCGAACACCATCAGGCCGAGGAAGAAGGTCTTCACGGCGACGACGTCTGTGTGCATGACGAACTTCATCGCCAGGCCGGTGATGGCGATGCCCAGCAGCAGGGCCAGCATCAGGTGGTCCGACGGTGTCGAGATGTAGCGGATGCGCTCGACCAGGAAGCGCCGCGCCCAGAGTCCGGCCAGTCCGGCGGCCATGGCGAAGCCGGCGTACATGCCGAAGGGCTGGATGAAGGCGATGATGAAGTTCACCGGTTCGGTGAAGTAGCGCAGATGGCGCAGCAGCACCAGCGCCAGCGCGACATGGAACAGCCAGCCCAGGGCCCAGATCCACAGGTTGGACTTGAACAGGCTTTCGAAGAACACCACTTCGCGGAACATGCGGAAGGCAACGCCGCCCGAGGTGGTCGGTGCCGGCGTGGTCGGAATCTTCAGCGGTGCCGGAACGCGCGCATACTCGTAGATCCTGAAGGCCAGGCCGGCCACCAGGATCACCGTGGCGGCATAGAACA
>CAZGQB010000400.1:0-2329 GCA_964527055.1 uncultured Sulfuritalea sp. | reverse complement strand
AGAAGGTCCTCGCCGACCACCCCGTAACCGGCCAGGGCCTGCCCAAGTACGGCACGCAAGTGCTGATGAACGTGATCAACGAGATGGGCGCGCTGCCCACGCGCAATGCGCGCGAAGTGCAGTTCGAAGGCGCGCGCGACATTTCGGGCGAAGCCATGCACGAGAAGCGCCCCACCGACGGCAAGGCCAACCTGATCACCAACAATGCCTGCTTCGGCTGCACCATCGCCTGCGGTCGCATCTCGCAGGTGGACAAGGGCCACTTCAGCGTCGTCAATAGCCCCAAGTACTGGGGTGCTTCGGGCGGACTCGAATACGAGAACGCCTGGTCGCTGGGCGCCGCCAACGGGGTCAATGACCTCGATGCGCTGACTGTCGCCAACTTCATCTGCAACGAAGACGGCATGGATCCGATCACCTTCGGCGCCACCGTCGGTGCGGTCATGGAACTGTTCACCATGGGCGTCCTGACCAAGGAGCAGCTCGGTGTCGAATCCCCCTTCGGTTCGGCGCAGGCCCTGATCGACTTCGCCCACATGACCGCCGAGGGGCGCGGCTTCGGCAAGGAGCTCGGCCTTGGCTCGAAGCGCCTGACGGAGAAATACGGCCATCCGGAATTGTCGATGACGGTCAAGGGCCAGGAGTTTCCGGCCTACGATCCGCGCGGCATCCAGGGCATCGGCCTGGGATATGCCACCTCGAATCGCGGCGCCTGCCACCTGCGCGGCTACACCGTCGCTTCCGAGGTATTCGGCATTCCGGTCAAGACCGACCCGCATGTCACCGAGGGCAAGGCCGACCTGCTGAAGGCCTTCCAGGACGCCACCGGCGCCTTCGACTCCTCCGGCACCTGCGTGTTCACGACGTTCGCCTGGACCCTGGCCGACCTGCAGACCCAGGTCGACACCGCCTGCGAAGGCGGCTGGAGCATGGAAAAACTGGCCGAGCTCGGCGAGCGGATCTGGAACATGGAACGCCTGTTCAACAACGCCGCCGGTTTCACCGCCAAGGACGACGACCTGCCCAAGCGACTCAAGACCGAGGCGGCGGCCAGCGGGCCAACCAAGGGCCTGGTCTCCGGTGTGGAAAAAATGATGCCGGAGTACTACAAGGCGCGCGGCTGGGACAGTAAGGGCGTACCGACCAAGGAAACCCTGGCGCGGCTCGGCCTGTAATTCGTCCACATCAACAGGGAACGGGTAACACCTGTTCCCTGTCTTTAAACACACAGCCACAGAGATCACAGAGGGCACAGAGAAAACCCTCTTGCCTCTCCTCTGTGATCTCTGTGTCCTCTGTGGCTAACAGCTTTTAAGGAATCCACTCCCATGAAACACGTCATCATCGGCAACGGTCCGGCCGGCCTCGTGGCCGCCGAAACCTTGCGCCGCCTGCAGCCGGATGCCGAAATCGCCCTCATCGGCGACGAGTCCGAACCGCCGTATTCGCGCATGGCGATCCCCTATTTCCTGATCGGGAAAATCGCCGACAGCGGCACGCATCTGAGAAAAGCCCACGACCATTACGCCAGGGCGCGCATCCACCTGATCGAGGGCAGGGTGGTCAAGGTCGACACGCAGGCAAAGCAGGTGGAATTTGCCAGCGGCGATCGCCTGCCCTACGACCGCCTGCTGATCGCCAGCGGCTCGCACCCGATACGGCCCAAGGTACCCGGCATGGACCTGGCCAACGTGCATACCTGCTGGACCATCGAGGATGCGCGGGCCATCGCGGCGAAGGCGGCGCCCGGCGCCCGCGTGCTGCAGATCGGCGCCGGCTTCATCGGCTGCATCATCATGGAAGCGCTGGCCGCGCGCGGCGTCAAGCTGACCGTGGTCGAAATGGGCGATCGCATGGTGCCGCGCATGATGACGGCCAAGGCCGGCAACATGATCCGGCAGTGGGTCGAGAAAGAAGGTGTCGGCGTGCACGTCAATGAGGGGGTGACCGCCATCACGCAAAAAGATGGCGCGCTGCTGGCCAAGCTCAGCACCGGCGCCGAAATTGCCGCCGACCTGGTGATCTGCGCCGCGGGCGTGGCGCCGAACACGGCATTCCTGGCGGGCAGCGGGATCGCCATCGAACGCGGCGTCCGCGTCGACGCCGGGATGCGCACCAGCGTGGCGGACGTCTATGCCGCGGGCGACGTTACCGAAGCCGCCGGATTCCATAGCGGCAAACCGGAACTCAACGCGGTGCAGCCCAACGCCGTCGACCAGGCGCGCATCGCCGCGCACAACATGGCGGGTGGTGCGGCGACGAGCGGCGGCAGCCTGGCCATCAATGTGCTCGACACACTGGGCCTGATCTCGAGCTCCTTCGGCCAGTG
>CAZGQB010000399.1:0-2330 GCA_964527055.1 uncultured Sulfuritalea sp. | reverse complement strand
TGGCCAGCTATGCCGTCGACTGGGTCAGGGACGGCGAAATGGCGCTGCGCGCCCTCAGCGACCACAGCTACGATGCCTGCATCCTCGACCTCGGCCTGCCCAAGAAGGACGGCATTGCCGTCCTGCGCGAACTGCGCCAGCGCAACGACCGGACCCCGGTGATCGTCCTCACGGCGCGCGATACCCGGCAGGACAAGATCGCCGGCCTCGACAGCGGCGCCGACCACTACCTGACCAAGCCCTTCGACCTCGGCGAGCTCGAAGCCCACATCCGCGCCGTGGTGCGCCGCGCCGGCGATGTCGCGCAACCCTTGCTGATGCACCGCGGGGTGACCCTCGACCCCGCCAGCAAGCAGGCCAGCATCGATGGCAAACCGGTGCCGCTGTCGCGGCGGGAGTATGCCCTGCTGCTCGACTTCATGAGCCACCCCGAGCACCTGCGCAGTCGCGCCCAGCTCGAGGAGAGCCTCTACGCCTGGGGCGAAGAAGTCGAAAGCAATGCGCTGGAAGTCTATATCCACCATTTGCGCAAGAAACTGGGTTCCGACTTCATCCAGACCGTGCGCGGCCTCGGCTATCGGCTGCGGAGCGACGGGAAATGAAACACCGGTCGTCCGCCGGCGGCCCCGGTTCCCTGCGCTGGCGCCTGCTGACCGCAGTCGGCATCGCGGTGCTGCTGCTGTGGATTTTCACCGGCTGGTTCAGCTACCACCAATCCGGACACGAAGCCGAAGAACTGATGGACGGCAACCTGGCGCAAACCGGCCGGCTGCTGATGGCCATCGTCGAAGACAACGAGACCCAGTTGGGTCCGCTGGCCGCGCGCCTGGCAACGGTTCGTGGCGCCAAGGACAACGTCTACGAGCCTCCGCTCGAATTCCAGATCGGCCGCGGCGACGGCAGCATCATCGCCCGTTCGGCCAACGCTCCCGACCTGCCGGTACTCGGCGTTCCCGGTTACAGCGACATCATCCGGCCGACCGGGTCCTGGCGCATGCTGAATGTCATCTCGCCCGATGGCCGCTATCGCGTCCAGGTCTCCCAATCGATCGCGCTGCGCGACATTGCCGCATTCGAGGTCGCGGAACGGACCATCCTTCCACTCGCCTTGATCTCGCCCATCCTGGTCTTGCTGATCTACCTGTCCATCCGCAGCGGCCTGCGCCCGCTCGATACGCTGGCGGCCGATGTCTCGGTGCGCAGCCCGGAAAACCTCGCGCCGCTGGAAAAAGGCCTGGTACCGACGGAAGTCAGGCCGTTGGTCAAGGCACTCAATCGCCTGCTGGCCCGATTGGGCCGCACGCTCGAAAACGAGCGGCGCTTCACGGCCGACGCCGCCCATGAACTGCGCACGCCGCTGGCGGCACTGAAGGTGCAGACCCAGGTGGCGCGGCGCAGCCGCGACGCCACCCTGCGCGACCACGCCCTCAGCCAGATCGAGAGCGGCGTCGACCGCGCCACCCATCTGGTCGAGCAGTTGCTGCGCCTGGCCCGCCTCGACCCGCTGAAAAGCGTCGAGAGCGCAGCCCCGATCGACCTGCGGGCCATCCTCACCGAGGCGGCCGGCCAGGCACGCAACGCCAGTCCGCCGGCGGCGCAGAAAATCATCGAGACCTATCCCGCGGGCGACCTGATCAGCCACGGCGACGCCGACCTGATCGGCATCGCCATCCGCAACCTGCTCGACAACGCGATTCGCTACACGCAGTCCGAGCATACGGTCTGGCTTGAAGCCAGTACCGGGGCAGACGGTTACACGCTATCCGTGCGCGACAACGGTCCCGGTGTTCCGCCTGCCACATTGGCCAGGCTGGGCGAGCGCTTTTATCGCGGACGCGAGACCAGCGCCGAAGGCAACGGCCTCGGCCTCGCCATCGTCACCCGCGTCGCCGAACTTCACGGTGCGCGCTTCGAAGTCGCCAACGCGCCCGGTGGCGGCTTCGTCGCCAGCATGGCCGGCCTGCCCGCGCGCCGTCCCGCATCGGCCTGAAGCGCCGGCGTGCCGTGGCGGCCGCGCGATTCCCTATAATGCCGGTTTGTCCCGCCGTACCGCGACTTAAGCAACCCGACCCGAATGCAAAACCCGGCCTTTAGTGTCGTCTTGGTGAACTACAAGACTCCGGAAATTACCCGTATTGCACTGGAGCTCCTGAAGCAAGCCTCCGCGCAATGCCGCTTTGTGACCTGGGTTGTGGACAACGACTCGGCCGACGAAAGCACGGAATATTTGCGCTCCCTCGACTGGATCAACCTCGTCGAAAGGAAGCCGGAACCGGGAGAGGCCGGATTCATGGCGCATGGGCGCGCGCTGGACATGGTTCTTGAACGGG
>CAZGQB010000398.1:0-2349 GCA_964527055.1 uncultured Sulfuritalea sp. | reverse complement strand
CGAAGCCGTCCTCCATGCCGACTTCGATGCCGAGGCCGCCGAATTCGCCCTGGGTACTGACCTGCAGATCCTTGAAGGAATCCGCATCGAGGTAGGCCGAGTGCGGATCGAGATTCGCCAGCATGCCGCTGATAGCGTGGGTGATCAGCTTCTTGTCTTCCACCGGTTCGACGTAGCCTTGCTTGATCGCGCTGTAGACATCGGCGAAGCTGCGCAACTCCTCGATCGGCAGGGTCGAGGTGACCGGGTCCTTGCCGGCGACGGCGGAATAATTGAGGCTGATGAAAACGCCGGCAATCAGACCGGAAACTACCAGACCGACTTGTTTAAGCTTGCTGTTCATAGGAACTCCGAACGAAAACGGCGGACAAACCGCCGTTGGCACCAGTGTAGCGCCTTTGGACTAATTTCCGGCCCATTTCAAGGGGTCGAAGGGCAGGCCCCGATGCCTCAGTTCAAAGTATAAACCCGACTCGGAGTTGCCGCCGCTGTTTCCCACGGTGGCGACGGATTCGCCATCCTTGATGCTGGCGCCCACGCTTGCCAGCAGGGATTCATTGTTGCCATAGATGGAGAGGAAATCGTCGCCATGGTCGATCACCAGCAGGTTGCCGAAACCGCGCAGCCAGTCCGAGAAGACCACGGCCCCTGCCGCCACGGCCCTGACTTCAAGGCCTTCCGCGGCGCGGATGAAAATGCCCTTCCAGCTTGCGCCTCCTTCCGGCCGCGGCTGCCCGAAACGACCTGCAATCGTCCCCTTGACCGGCAGACGGAGTTGACCGCGCCGGGCGGCGAAGGTTCCGCGGCCGTAGTCGGGGTCATGGCTTTTCACGTTCGGGCTTCTGCCGACCGTCGCATCGCTGCCGCCTGACGGTCCGCGGCGTGTCGCCGGCGCCGACTTTCTTGCCGCCGCAATGCGTGCCAGGCCATCGATCAGTCTGCCCAGGCGCTGTTCGTCGCGCCTCAGGGTATCGATCTCGCGCCGCTGTAGCCTGAGGCGGTCGGCGATGGCGGCCAGTGTCTTCTGGCGCTGCCTCTTGCTCTCCAGAAGTTGCGTGCGGCTTTCCTGCTGCCGGCGCTCGATCTCCGCCAAGCGGGCCTGGCGTTCGCGCACGGCATGCGCCAGGTGCTTTTTTTCTGCGGCGCCGGCGCGCAAGCGCTGGATCAGATCGACCTTGGCGCGCGACAACAGGGTCAGGAAGTGGCGGTCGCGTGCCGCCTGGTCGGGATCTTCGCCCGAGAGCAGGAGCTTCAGCGCATCCGAATCGCCGCCCACGAACTGGCGGCTGAGGAGCCGCCCCAGCTGGTCTTGCTGCCCACCCGCCTGGCGTTCCAGACGGCGGGTCTGCTGGTCGAGATCCGCCAGTTCGGCTTTCAGTCTGAATCCCTCGGCGCCGAGCTCATGCAGGCGCCGATTGACGTCGGAAACGGCCGACTCGGTCTCGCGCAACTGATCGGCGGCATAGGTCCTGGATTCCTCGGCCTGCGCCATGTCGCGACGCAGGGAATCGATGCGGCCCTTCAGGTCCTGCAGTTCCGCCTTTTTCGCATCGACGCCGGCGGCGGAGGCCGCGGACGCCGAAAGCAGGGGAAGCAGGCAGCTCGCGAAGCAGGTGATGCATCGACGAATCACGCCTCGGCCTTGCACCGATTCACCAACGCCCGCTTTGCCGCCTTGATCACACCCTGGCGGCCGTGGCAAAGCAGGGCAATCTTGCACATGAACGGGCCTCGACGCACTCGGAGTAGCAGTATTCTATAATATTCGCATTTGGTGCCCGGTTCCGCCGGGCGCTTTTCAACCGGGGAACAGCCGCCCATGCCAAGCGTAATCGACGATCTGATCGGCAAGCAGGAACACATCGAGACCGCGGCGCGCGCGCTGAAGGCGATCTCGCATCCGCTGCGCCTGAAAATCCTCTGCGTGGTCGGCGACCAGGAAACCTGCGTGCAGGACATCGTCGAGGCGGTCGGTACCTCGCAGAGCAACATCTCGCAGCACCTCGCCATCTTGCGCGACAAGGGCGTCCTGCAAACCCGCAAGGACGCCAACCGGGTTTTTTATCGCATCGCCGACCAGCGCACGCTGCAACTCATCGCCCTCATGCGCGAAGTGTTCTGCGGCGTTCCAACACACAGGGAATAATCGACAATGGAATTTGTACAACAGAACATCATGTGGGTGGCCCTGGCCGCGGTCAGCGGCGGAATGCTGTTGTGGCCGATGATCGCGGGCGGCACCGTGGCGCACCTCAGTCCGGCCGAGGCGACGCTGCTGATGAATCGCGAGGACGCGCTGGTGCTCGACGTGCGCGAAACCGGCGAGTGGAGCACTGGCCACATCACCGG
>CAZGQB010000397.1:0-2357 GCA_964527055.1 uncultured Sulfuritalea sp. | reverse complement strand
CCTGGGTAACCGATGGCCGCGACGGCGTACATGCGCCGCAGGGGTCCTGGTCGGCGCGCAGTCAGGCTTACGTGCCGCGCTCGAGTTTGCCGGTGTACCAGCGCCAGCTGTTTCCCGAATCAATGGTCGGCGCCGGCGGCACGGCGCCGCAGCAGGCCGGCGAGACCCTGTACGAGAACGACGGCGTGCGCCTGTGGCGCCTGCCCGCCGTCGATGCCGGCATCGGCATCGTTTCCTTCAAGTCGAAGATGCATGCCATCGGCGACGAGGTGGTCGACGGCCTGCTCGCCGCCGTGGCCCGGGCCGAACGGACCCTGGACGGCCTGGTGATCTGGCACGAAGCCCCCTTCGCCGTCGGCGCCAACCTGCAGCAGATCGGCGAGGCCTGCGCCGCGGGCCACTTCGACACTCTCGAAAAAACCGTTGCCAAATTCCAGCGCACCGCGATGGCCCTGAAATACGCGCAGGTGCCGGTAGTCGCCGCGGTGCAGGGCATGGCACTGGGTGGCGGCTGCGAATTTGCCATGCATGCCGCGAAGCGCGTGCTGGCGCTGGAAAGCTACATGGGTCTGGTCGAGGCCGGTGTCGGACTGATCCCGGCGGGGGGCGGCTGCAAGGAGTTCGCGCTGCGTGCCGCGGCGTGGGCGGCGCAGTCGCCGACACCGGCCGAAGTGTTCAATTTCCTGCAGCCGGCATTCCAGGCGATTTCCATGGGCAAGGTCTCGAAAAGCGCGCTGGAGGCGACGGACTACGGTTTCGCCCGGCCGTCGGACACCGTCCTCTTCAATGCGCAGGAACTGCTCTGGGTGGCGATCCGCGAAGCGCGCTACCTCGCCGCTGCCGGCTACGCGCCGCCGCTGCCGGCGCGCGGCATCCCGGTGGCCGGCCGCACCGGCATCGCGGTATGCGAAATGATGCTGGTCAACATGAAGGTCGGCGGCATGATCTCCGCCCACGACTACAAGGTGGCCCGCGCCGCCGCCGTCGCCCTATGCGGCGGCGAGATCGAGGCCGGCAGCCTGGTCGTCGAAGATTGGCTGCTGGCCGTCGAGCGGCGCGAATTCGTCGAACTGCTGAAAACCCCCGAAACCCAGGCCCGGATCAAGCACATGCTGGACACCGGCAAGCCCTTGCGCAACTGATTCGGCCAGGAGAAAAACAACATGAGCAAACAGATTCAGGACGCCTACATCGTCGCCGCCCGGCGACTGCCCGTCGCCCGGCGCAACGGCATGTTCCGCAACGTGCGGCCGGACGACATGCTGGCCCATGCCATCAAGGCCGTGATGGCCGACGTACCGGGGCTGGACCCGGCGCGCATCGGCGACGTCATCGTCGGCTGCGCCATGCCCGAGGCCGAGCAGGGCATGAACGTCGCCCGCATCGGCGCGCTGCTGGCCGGCTTGCCCGATACCGTGCCGGGCATGACCATCAACCGCTTCTGCTCGTCCGGCGTGCAGGCCGTGGCCGATGCCGCCAACCAGATCCGCCTCGGCCTCGCCGACGTCATGATCGGTGCCGGCACCGAGTCGATGAGCGTCATGCCGCAGATCATGGGCAACAAGGTGGCGGTGAACCCGGCGATCTTCGCCGGCGACGAGCACCTCGGCATCGCCTACGGCATGGGGCTGACGGCGGAACAGGTGGCGAACCGCTGGCAGGTCGGCCGCGAGGAACAGGATGCCTTCGCCGCCGAGTCGCACCGGCGCGCTGCGGCGGCGATTGCAGCCGGTCATTTCAAGGCCGAAATCACACCCTACGCGATACGCGAGCACTTGCCCGACCTGGCGAGCGGTGAGATCCGGGTACGCGAGCGCACGGTCGACAGCGACGAAGGGCCGCGTGCGGATTCGACCGTCGAAAAGCTCGGCAAGCTGCGGCCGGTGTTCCATGCCAGGGGCTCGGTGACGGCGGGCAACTCGTCGCAGATGTCCGACGGCGCCGGCGCCGTGCTGCTGGTGTCGGAGAAGGCGCTCAAGGAATTCAACCTGACCCCGCTGGCGCGCTTCGCCGGCTATGCCGTCGGCGGCGTGGCGCCCGAGATCATGGGCATCGGCCCGGTCGCGGCGATTCCGCGCGCACTCGAGCAGGCCGGCATCAAACAGGACGATCTCGACTGGATCGAACTCAATGAGGCCTTTGCCGCGCAGTCGATCGCCGTGATCCGCGAACTGGGCCTGAATCCGGCAAAGATCAACCCGCTCGGCGGCGCCATCGCGCTCGGCCATCCGCTCGGCGCCACCGGCGCCATCCGCACCGCAACCGCGGTGCATGGCATGCGGCGCACCGGCGGCAAATACGGCATGGTTACCATGTGCATCGGCACTGGCATGGGTGCGGCAGGAATCTTCGAGATC
>CAZGQB010000396.1:0-2360 GCA_964527055.1 uncultured Sulfuritalea sp. | reverse complement strand
CCGGCACCGGCCCCAAGGGCCGCATCCTGCAGGGCGACATCCAGGCCTATGTGAAAGGCATCGTCAGCGGCGCGTCGGCTTCCGTCGCCGCGCCCGCGGCGGCCTCCTCTGGTGGCGGGCTCGACCTGCTGCCCTGGCCGAAGATCGACTTCTCCAAGTTTGGCGCCATCGATGTCCAGCCGCTGTCGCGGATCAAGAAGATCTCCGGCGCCAACCTCTCGCGCAACTGGGTCATGATTCCCGCTGTCACTTATCACGAGGACGCCGACATCACCGACCTCGAAGCCTTCCGCGTGCAGATCAACAAGGAGAACGAAAAGGCGGGTGGCGCCAAGCTGACCATGCTCGCCTTCCTGATCAGGGCCTGTGTCAAGGCGATGCAGAAGTATCCCGAGTTCAACTCGTCGATCGACGGCGACAACCTGGTGATGAAGAAGTATTTCAACATCGGCTTCGCTGCCGACACGCCGAACGGCCTGATGGTGCCGGTGATCAAGAATGCCGACAGCAAGGGCGTGTTCGAGCTGGCGAAGGAAAGCGGCGACCTGGCCAAGCAGGCACGCGAAGGCAAGCTCAAGCCGGCCGACATGCAGGGCGCCTGCTTCACCATTTCCAGCCTGGGCGGGATCGGCGGCACGTACTTCGCGCCCATCGTCAATGCGCCGGAAGTAGCCATCCTCGGCGTGAACAAGTCGGCGATGAAGCCGGTGTGGGACGGCAAGCAATTCGTGCCGCGCCTGACCCTGCCGCTGTCGCTGACGGCCGACCACCGCGTCATCGACGGCGCGCTGGCGACGCGCTTCAACGTCTATCTGGCGCAACTGCTGGCCGACATGCGGAGAAGCATGCTGTGACCACGCTGGCGGTGGTCAAGAAGGGGGAGGCCGTCGCCATTGCGGCCGACGGCCTCACCACCTTCGGCGACACGCGCCTGCCGCGCAGCTACAAGGGCGAGCACGACAAGATCCTCGACATCGCCGGCGCGAAGATCGGCATCTGCGGCTCCTCGGCGCACCATCTGGTGCTGGTCTCCGCCTTCTCGAAGCTGGAGGACATCCGACTCGGTTCGCGCATGGAGGTGTACGAAACCTTTCGCCGCCTGCATCCCATCCTCAAGGAACACGCCTTCCTCAATACCAAGGAAGACGAGGACGACCCCTACGAGAGCTCGCAGATCACCGCGCTGATCGCCAATTCCACCGGCATCTACGGCGTGTATTCCTATCGCGAAGTGTTCGAGTTCGACCGGGTCTGGGCCGCCGGCTCGGGGCGCAGCTTCGCGCTCGGCGCGATGCACGCGCTCTACGACGGCGCCTTGTCGGCCGCCGAAATTGCACGCGCCGGCGTCGCCGCCGGCATCGAATTCGATACCTCGTCCGGACCGCCGATCGTGGTCCACGAGTTCACACTGGAAGGAAAGCCAAATGAGTGACGTCGTTGAAGTGAAGGTACCCGACATCGGCGACTTCAAGGATGTGCCGGTCATCGAAGTCCTGGTAAAGGTCGGCGACATGGTCAAGGCCGAGGACTCGCTGATCACCCTGGAATCGGACAAGGCGACCATGGATGTGCCTTCGCCGGTATCGGGCGTGGTGACGGAGCTGAAGATCAAGGTCGGCGACAAGGTCGCAGAGGGAACACTGGTGGCATTGGTGAAAGTCGGCGCTGGCGCTACGGCGGCTGCGCCCGCTCAGGCGGCTCCAGCACCGGCCGTCGCCCCTGCAGCTCCGGCCGCACCGGTTGCGGCTCCGATTGCCGCCAGCGCGACTGGCAAATTCGCCGGCAAGGTCGACCTCGAATGCGAAATGCTGGTGCTGGGCGCCGGGCCCGGCGGCTACTCGGCCGCCTTCCGCGCGGCGGACCTCGGCATGAAGACCGTCATCGTCGAACGCTACGCGACACTCGGTGGCGTCTGCCTCAACGTCGGCTGCATTCCCTCCAAGGCGCTGCTGCATGTCGCCGCAGTGATGGAGGAGGCCGAACATGCCAGCGATCTCGGCATCAGTTTCGCCGCGCCCAAAGTGGATATCGACAAGCTGCGCGCGCACAAGGAAAAAGTGGTCGGCAAGCTCACCGGCGGCCTCGCCGGCATGGCCAAGGCGCGCAAGGTCGAAACCGTGCGCGGCTACGGCCACTTCCTCGACGCCAACCACCTTGAAGTCGAGGCCACGACCGGTAGCGCACAGGAGAAAACCGGCGAGAAGAAAGTCATCCGCTTCCAGAAGTGCATCATCGCCGCCGGTTCCGCCGCCTTCCACCTGCCTTTCATTCCCAAGGATCCGCGCATCGTGGATTCCACCGGCGCGCTGGAACTGCGCCAGATTCCCGCAAGAATGCTGGTCATCGGCGGCGGCATCATC
>CAZGQB010000395.1:0-2365 GCA_964527055.1 uncultured Sulfuritalea sp. | reverse complement strand
ATCGCCGGCGCCTTCGGCTTCGCCTCGCCCAATGCCGCCGAGGACCACCTGCGGGCCCTGGCGAAAAAGGGCGCGATCACGCTCGAACCCGGCTCGGCGCGCGGCATCCGCCTGGTCGAGCAGCTCGGCCTGCCGCTGATCGGTACGGTGGCGGCCGGCAGCCCGCTGCTGGCGGTGGAGAACCGCCTGGGCAACATCCGCATCGATCCGGCGCTGTTCCAGCCGCAGGCCGATTTCCTGCTGCGCGTGCGCGGCCTGTCGATGATCGAGGCCGGGATACTGGACGGCGACCTGCTCGCCGTGCATCGCACGTCCGAGGCCAGCAACGGCCAGATCGTCATCGCGCGGATCGGCGACGAAGTCACCGTCAAGCGCTTCAAGCGGCGCGGCACCATGGTCGAGCTGATCGCCGCCAACCGCGACTTCGCGCCCATCCTGGTCAATACCCGCAAGGAGCCGCTGACCATCGAGGGCATCGCCGTCGGACTGATCCGCGACGGCCGCACCCTCTGATCCATGAATCCCGCCCTGATCGGGGCGCTGCAGCGCGGCGACATCCGGCGCGGCGACGCCTTCGCCGTGGCGCCGGCGCCGACTTTTGCCAGCGGATTTGCCGCCCTCGACGCCGAGTTGCCCGGCGGCGGCTGGCCGCGGGGGGCATTGACCGAACTGCTGGCCGAGCATGAGGGCATCGGCGAACTCGGCCTGCTGGCGCCGGCGCTGGCGGCGTTGACCGCCACCGGCTGCAGCGTGGTGCTGGTGGCGCCGCCGCACTGCGCCCATGCGCCAGCCTGGGCCGCCGCCGGGATCCGGCTCGATTGCCTGCGCCTGGTTTTCCCGCGCCGGCCGCGCGATGCCTTGTGGGCCGGCGTCGAGGCCCTGCGCTGCGGCGGCGTGGCGGCGACGCTGCTGTGGCTCGACGGGATGTTTCGCGGCGGCCTGCCGGCCAACAGCCTGCGCCGCCTGCAGGTGGCGGCGGGCGAGGGCGGCGGCGCGGCCTTCTGCTTCCGTCCGGCGCAACTCGCGCTTGCGGCGTCGCCGGCGCCGCTGCGCCTGCAGTTGCAGGCGGCCGGCGGGCAGTTGCGCGTGCAACTGCTCAAGCGGCGCGGGCCGCCGGCAGGGCAGGCGATCCTGCTCGACGTCCGGCGCCCCGCGGGTTTGGCACAGGATTTTTCCCATGCTGTGGCTGGCCCTGCATTGCCCGCCGCCGGCGAGCGACGGGAACGAAGCCGCGTCCCCGCCTGAGGCGGGACGACGCGACGACTTCCTGCCGGCGCTCGCTTGCTGGGCCGGCCGCTATACCCCGCGCGTCAATCTTGTGCCCGACGCGGTGCGCCTCGACATCGGCGCCAGCCTACGCCTGTTCGGCGGCCTGTCGGGGTTGTTGGAGCGGGTGCGCGCCGACCTTGCCGCGATGGACATTTCCGCGCAGCCGGCGGTGGCGGCCACGCCGCTGGCCGCGCTGTGGCTGGCGCGGACGGGCGGCAATGCCGTCTGCCCCGACCTGGCGGCCACGCGCGAACGGCTTGCCGCCGTGCCGCTCCCGGCGCTGCAATTGGCGCCGCCGCTGGCGCGGCGGATCGAGGGTTTCGGCCTGCGCCGCGTCGGCGACCTGCTGGCGCTGCCGCGCGCCGGCCTCGGCGCGCGCGTCGGCAAACCGCTGTTGCTCGACCTGGACCGCGCCCTGGGCGAGATCGCCGATCCGCAAACCTGCTTCGTTTTCCCGCAGCGCTTCGAACAGGCCCTGGAACTGCCGGCCCCGGTGGAGGCCGCACCGGTGCTGCTGTTCGCCGCGCAGCGCCTGGTCGCGGCACTCGCCGGCTGGCTCGCGGTGCGCAATGGCGCCGTGCGTGAAATCGAATGCCTGATCGACCACGGCCATGGCGCGACCACCGCGCTGCCGCTGGCCTTCAGCGCGCCGGTGCATCAGGCGGCGCGCATCGGGCGCGTGCTGAAGGAGCGGCTCGACGCCGTGCATCTGCCGGTGCCCGCGCTGGCGCTGCGCCTCGCTGCGGGCGATGTCACGCCGCGCCAGCAGCGCAGCCATGCCCTGTTCGACGGCGCCGGCCGGCGCGACGAGGCGCTGGCCGACCTCATGGACCGCCTCGCCGCGCGCCTGGGGCCGCAGGCGGTGCAGGGCCTGGCCTGCCATGCCGACCATCGCCCGGAACGGGCGAGCCGGCCTGTTGCCGGCAAGCCGTCAGCCACGTTGCAGGCGCTGCCGCCACGCCCGTTGTGGCTGGTCGAGCCGCCCGAAGCCTTGCGTGAACGCCACGGCCGTCCGCAACGCGGCGGCGCGCTGGCCCTGGTGGCCGGCCCGGAGCGCATCGAATCCGGCTGGTGGGACGGCGGCGACGCGCGCCGC
>CAZGQB010000394.1:0-2366 GCA_964527055.1 uncultured Sulfuritalea sp. | reverse complement strand
TGGTGGGCGGCCACTGCATCGGCGTCGACCCCTACTACCTGACGCACAAGGCCGAGACGCTCGGCTACCACCCGCAGGTGATCCTCGCCGGGCGCCGCATCAACGACGGCATGGCCAAGTACATCGCGGAGCAGACGATCAAGAACCTGATCGCCGGCGGCAGCTACATCAAGGGAGCGCGGGTCAACGTGCTGGGCCTGACGTTCAAGGAGAACTGCAGCGATCTGCGCAATTCCAAGGTGGTCGACGTGATCGCCGAGCTCGCCAGCTATGGCGTCGAGGTGTTCGTCCATGACCCGTTCGCCGATCCGGAAGAGGCCGTGCGCGAGTACGGCGTGCGCCTGGTCGGCTGGGACGACCTGCCGCGCGCCGATGCCATCGTGGCGGCGGTTTCCCACCGGCAGCTGGTGTCGCTGCCGGTCGAGGATTTCGGGCGCAAGCTGATCAAGGGCGGCTGCTTCATCGACGTCAAGTCCTGTTTCGACGCGGCGGGCCTCGCTCGCGCCGGCATCAAGGTCTGGCGGCTATGACCGGCGGACCGGCGGCGGGCAGTTACGAACGGCTGAAGTCGCGGCTGGCGACGGAGCCGCGCAGCTGGCTGGTGACCGGCGTCGCCGGCTTCATCGGGTCCAATCTGCTCGAGGTGCTGCTCGCACTGAACCAGCGCGTCGTCGGGCTGGACAATTTCGCCACCGGCCATCGCCGCAATCTCGACCAGGTCCGCGCCCTGGTCACTCCCGCCCAGTGGGGCCGCTTCGCGATGATCGAGGGGGATATCCGCGATCCCGGCACCTGCCGTGAGGCCTGCAAGGGCGCGGACCATGTCCTGCACCAGGCGGCGCTGGGCAGCGTTCCCCGGTCCTTGCAGGACCCGCTGACGACCAACTCGGCGAACATCGACGGTTTCCTGAACATGCTGGTGGCGGCTCGGGATGCCGGCGTGAGGCGCTTCGTCTATGCGGCATCGAGTTCCACCTACGGCGACCATCCGGCCCTGCCCAAGGTCGAAGACGTCATCGGCAGGCCCTTGTCGCCCTACGCGGTGACCAAGCTGGTGAACGAGGTGTATGCCGATGTGTTTTCCCGCGCCTACGGTTTCCACTCGATCGGGCTGCGCTATTTCAACATCTTCGGGCGCCGCCAGGATCCGGAGGGGGCCTACGCGGCGGTGATTCCGAAGTGGATCGCGGCGATGGTCGCGGGCCAGCCGGTGGCGATCAACGGTGACGGCGAGACCAGCCGGGATTTCTGCTACATCGACAACGCGGTCCAGGCCAACCTGCTGGCGGCGACCGCCGACAGCCCCGATGCCGCGAACCAGGTGTACAACGTGGCGGTGGGCGACCGGACCAGCCTCAACGAATTGTTCGAACTTCTGCGCGCCGAGCTGGCACCGCGCTTCCCGCAGCTGACGGACTTGAAGCCGGCGTACCGGGATTTTCGGGCCGGCGACGTGCGGCACTCGCTGGCCGACATCGGCAAGGCTCGCACGCTGCTCGGCTACCGACCCACCCATCGCGTGGGAGACGGCTTGCGCGAGGCGATCGACTGGTACGTGACCGATCTTTCCGCGCGCTTGTAGGAGGCCGGGAGCCCGCGATTCATGTGTGGCATCGTTGCCGCGGCACGTGGCGCCTCGCGCAGCCGGCGCAGACGACGCCGGCCGCGGGCGTCAGGTGCGGCACCCTGCCGACCCGATCGCGAAAAGTCGGTGCCGGCGACACGGTGACCGTGTTCGACGTTTCCCTCGACGCCAGTCGCACGGATGCCTTGCGGTTGCCGGCGGATGGCGCCGATGCGCTATGCTGTCGCTTTCCGACGGGGGGACGGCGCAAGGCGGCGGCGGGAGCCAATCGCCTGGCAGCGGGGGATGCGGACGCCTTCCAGCGGAAGTTTTCTTTGTTCTACAGGGATCAAGATATCGTCATGAATGCTCTGGAAGCCGAATCCGTTGAAATCATTCGCGAGGCCGTGGCCACGGCGCGCAAGCCGGTGATGATGTACTCGATCGGCAAGGACTCGTCGGTGATGCTGCACCTGGCGCGCAAGGCCTTCCACCCCGCGCCGCCGCCGTTTCCGCTGCTGCACATCGACACCGGCTGGAAATTCCAGGCCATGTACCTGCATCGGGACCGCATGGTCGCCGAGAGCGGCATGAAGCTGATTTCCCACACCAACCCGGAAGGACTGGCGGCGGGCGTGGGGCCCTTCAGCCACGGCAGCAACTACCACACCGACGTGATGAAGACCCAGGGCCTGAAGCAGGCGCTGGATGCGCACGGCTTCGATGCGGCCTTCGGCGGCGCCCGCCGCGACGAGGAAAAGGCCCGCGCCAAGGAGCGCGTGTTTTCCTTCCGCGCGCCCGG
>CAZGQB010000393.1:0-2373 GCA_964527055.1 uncultured Sulfuritalea sp. | reverse complement strand
CGACCTTGACTTCGGCCACCTGCCCGGCATTGACGAAGCCGATGTCCTTGTTCTCGAGGAAGGCCTCGACTTCCAGCGCGTCGTCTTTCGGCACGATGACCATCAGGACCTGGGCTTCGGTGACGACGCCGCCGACGGTGCGCACGGCGAGCTGCTGCACGGTGCCGTCGACCGGTGCGGTGAGCGTCATGAGGCGGTCGCGGTTCTCGGTCTTGACCAGTTCCTGGCCGAAGCCGGTGACTTTTTGCTCGGCTTCGTTGAGGGTGTCGAGCGCCTGGCGGCGGGTTTCGGCGACGGCCGAGTTGCGCTGGCCCTTCGCTTCGTCGATGGCGGCGGCGAGTTCCTTCAAGCGGCTGCGCTGGGTTTGCAGGTCGGCTTCCTGCTCGATGCGGATCTGTTCCTTTTCGAGGTAGCCGTGTTTGGAGATGAAGTTCTTGTCCACCAGCCCCTTGAAGTCTTCGGCGCGCTGGCGGGCGATGGGCACGGTCTGTTCGAGCTTCCTGACCACCTCCTGGGTCGAGCGACGCTCGGCTTCGCGCTTGGCGATCTCGGCGTCGATGCGCGCGATGCGGGCCTGGTATTCGCCGTACTGGCCGTCGAGGATGCGTTGTTCCTGCGCGACGCGCCCGGCATCGATGGCGGCCGGCGGCTCGATGCGCGGTGCCTTGCCCGAGGCGATCGCGGCCAGCAGCGCACGGGCGCGGGCGGCCTGCAGCTTCGCCGTGGTCAGGTCGTTGGCCGTGCGCGCGCTGTCGGCCCGCGCCATGGTTGCATCGAGCTCGACCAGCACCTGGCCGGCCCGGACAGCCTGGCCGTCGACGACATGGATGGCCTTGACGGTGGCAGTATCGATCGGCTGGATCAGCTTGCTGCCGGCATTGGGCACGATCTTGCCCTGCGCGATGGCGACCACGTCAATGCGGCCGAAGCTGGCCCAGAGCACAGCGATCACGGCGAAGGCGATCAGCAGCCAGGCAATGATGCGCGGCGCCGGCGAGACCGGGGTTTCCTGCAACTCCAGCGCGGCGGGCAGGAAGGCGGCTTCGTGCGGCAGGCGGTGCGGCGGGTCGAGTTCTTTGCGGATTTTCCAGACCTGGCCGAAGATCGCGGCGTAGCGCTTGAGCAGGTCGAGCGCAGCCTGGAGGCGGAGAGTGAGGATCATCGCAATGGCATTTCCATGCTATGGTTTCGACACTTCATTTGACGCACTGGGAATGTCGTGGCAACCAATAAGACTGGAAAAATTGCTTCGCTCACTGAGGATTCGATAGCGCGACGCATCATGGTTGTGCGGAACCAGCGTGTGATGATCGACAGCGATCTGGCTGGCTTGTATGGCGTAGAAACCCGAGTACTGGTGCAGGCGGTCAAGCGCAACCTGGATCGCTTTCCCATTGATTTCATGTTCCAACTGACGCCGGAAGAGGTTGCCAACTTGAGATCACAATCTGTGATCTCAAGTTGGGGCGGGCGCCGATATCCTCCGTTTGCATTCACCGAGCAAGGAGTGGCGATGCTCTCCTCCGTTCTCAACAGCCCGCAAGCCATCGCCGTGAATATCGAGGTTGTGCGTATCTTCGTCCGCTTGCGTGGAGTTCTGTCTTCCAGCAAGGAACAGTCGGCCAAACTCGAAGCGCTGGAACGTCGCACCGAAGTACTTGCTCTCCAGCACGACTCCTTTGCCCAAAACACCCGCGCCCAATTGAAGCAGGTGTTCGACGCCATCCGTTCCCTTATGGCACCGGTCGAGCCGCCGAAGAAGCGCTCCATTGGTTTTGTCGAACCGAAGGATTGATTGATCACCATCATTACCCCTGCTGCATCCGATGCAGCCGCGAGTAGTGGCCGGCTTCGTGCCTCAGCAACTCCGTATGGCTGCCCTGCTCGACGATCTGGCCTCGGTCGATGACGACGATGCGATTGGCGTCGCGCACGGCGGACAGCCGGTGGGCGATGATCAGCACGGTGCGGCCCTGGCAGATGGCCTTCATGTTGTTCTGGATGATGCGCTCCGACTCGTAGTCGAGCGCGCTGGTGGCTTCGTCGAAAATCAGTATTCGCGGGTTGCCGATCAGGGCGCGGGCGATGGCGATGCGCTGGCGCTGGCCGCCGGACAGCGTCGAGCCGTGTTCGCCGACCAGGGTGTCGTAGGCTTCGGGCAGTTCGAGGATGAATTCGTGCGCGCCGGCCAGTCTGGCGGCGGCCATCACCGCCTCGATCGGCAGGCCGGGGTCGGATAGCGCGATGTTGTCGCGGATCGTGCGGTTGAACAGCATGTTCTCCTGCAACACCACGCCGATCTGCCGGCGCAGGCTGGAGCTGTCGGCCATGGCGAGGTCGATGCCGTCGGCCAGCACGCGACCGCGTTCGGGC
>CAZGQB010000392.1:0-2380 GCA_964527055.1 uncultured Sulfuritalea sp. | reverse complement strand
CGTGGAACGGCGGATTCGATGGATCGGGCCGTTGGCCCAGGGATTTGTGGGGGGATGGCGGACCTGGGCCGATGACCCAGGCTGGTATGGCGCGGGCCTTCGGCCCTCGGTGGGCAGGGGCATCGACAGAGGGACAGGTAATCCATTTGGTCATCACGGGTGGTGCATCGGACCGAGGGGTCGTACGTCACGTCACCAACGTGACAGACAATCCGTTCGGATCGGGCCAACGGCCCGAAACATCCATCGGGTCGGGTGCCGGGGATTGCGCCCCGGCACCCTCCCACACCACCGTACGTGCGGTTTTCCGCATACGGCGGTTGAACGCAGCGACCTTCTACTGGGTGGCCGCAAGGTCCGATGGCATTAGGAATCCGTGACGCCGCAATCGTTCATTGTTCAGCGCCTTGTGCAGGCAGCCGGTTCGGGCCAGATGCCATGCCCCGCGAGAACTGTGGGCCACCTGCAGCAGGCGTCCTTTCAGTCCCAACGCGCGCAGCTTCCTCAGCCGTCCCCGCCAGTTGTGCCACCGTTGCCAGAAGCAGCTCCGTATGTGGCGTCGTATCCAGCCTTCCAGTCGATAGATGTTCTGGCGTTCCTCCGCGTGGCCGTAATACGCCCACCATCCTCGCAGGTACGCGCACCAGTTGTCCCGCAGCTCTTCACTGCTCAGACTCTGGCAGCTTCGCCACATCTCCCGCACCTTCGTCTTGAACCGCTCCACACTCGTCGGGGCCACCTCGGTTTTCCCTTCCGGGTTGATCCGAAATCCCAGGAACTTTCGCTCCCAGGGGCGTCCCATGCCGCTTTTGGTCCCGTTGACTTCCAACCTCAGGTTCCGGTGAATCCACTCGGTCAGGCTGGCCAACACCCGTTCCGCTGCCGCAGGGCTGCTCACGTAAAC
Organism: uncultured Sulfuritalea sp.; assembly: GCA_964527055.1. Classification (GTDB taxonomy): domain Bacteria; phylum Pseudomonadota; class Gammaproteobacteria; order Burkholderiales; family Rhodocyclaceae; genus Sulfuritalea. The sequence goes on along the minus strand of CAZGQB010000392.1, from coordinate 1,476 downwards.
GTTGCAGTCGTCGGCGTATCGGCTGAATGCCAGGCCACGCCGTTCCAATTCTCGGTCCAGCGCGTCCAGGTAGATGTTCGCCAGCAAAGGCGAGAGGGGCCCACCTTGCGGTGTGCCCTCCTCGCTCTCCTGCACCACCCCATTCACCATCACCCCGGCCCGCAAATAGCGGCCGATGAGCCTCAATATCCTTTTGTCCCGGATCGTGTGCCCGATCCGATGCATCAGGATGTCGTGGTTCACGCGGTCGAAGAACTTCGTGATGTCCATATCCACCACCCAGTCCTTCCCGCTACGGATGTACTCCTGTGCCGCGGCCACCGCGTCGTGCGCACTTCGCCCAGGTCGGAAGCCGTAGCTCCGGTCATGGAACGCCGGGTCGAAGATGGCTTGCAGCACCTGCAGAAGCATTTGCTGTATCCACCGGTCCAACACCGTCGGTATGCCCAGAAGCCTCGTGCCTCCGTTGGGTTTGGGGATCTCCACTCGTTTCACAGGGCTGGGTACGTATGTCCCGGCCAACAGTTTGGCGCGAATGGCTTCCCAGTGCTCCCGTCCGTGGTCCCGCAGCCTCTCCGTGGTCATCCCGTCGATCCCGGGCGCTCCCTTGTTGCGGAGAACCGCTTTCAGGGCTGTCGTCGCGTTCTCGCCGTCAACCACGCTTGCCATCAGTTCTTCGTACATTGCTGTCTGTTGAGGGTTCCGCGCCGTCTCCGACGTTGCGTCCGCCGCTCCCGTTGCTTGCCACGGCTTCTCCGTTTGGGCTTCGGTTTGCCAGTCCGGGGTCGTGACCGCAGTTGTCGCGTCCCGCTGTTTAGGCGGTCTTGTGCCTTTGTCGGCAGGTTCCCTCTGAGCTTTGTTCTTTCGTCCTTTGGTCCTTCGCTCGGTCCACCTTTTTGTTCGTGCGGACCTCAAACGCTACTACGACCTCTGCTGACTCCCCGGCGCCTCTCAGCTCCGGGGTCTCCCCAGGTCGATGGCCAGTCTTTCCGCTCGCGCCTCTGGGCTGTACAGAACGTCGTCAGTGACTCTTGGGCTTCGTGTTTGCTGGCACACTCGCCCCCAACGTCCTGCCTCACTGCCCATTTGTGTTCCTTCAGTCGAGCGTTTGCCTCCCACCCCTTCGCGCCGGTTCCTTGCGGTTCCGACCTGGCGGTTCGGCTACGGTTGGCGTCACAAGCCCCCGGCGGGAACCTTTCATCCCGCAAGGCCGAACACCTGCCGGGCACACGAGCGCGGGATTTATCCCGCAGGACCGCGAACCAAGAGGGCTGGCTTAGGAATTCGAGACGCTGTCCAGGGCACGTTCCTGCGGACTCAAGTCCGCGCGCCGGGCCGGAACGCGGGATCTATCCCGCGGGTCCTCGATTGACTTCGGCAGACGGAACATGAAGGAGAAACTCTTGCTCCAAGCCCGCTCTTTTCATCGGCATCTCGGGTGGCGGTTGGCCCCAAAGCGGACAGGATGCCCGCGCG
>CAZGQB010000391.1:0-2390 GCA_964527055.1 uncultured Sulfuritalea sp. | reverse complement strand
GGAACGCATCGAACGCGAACGCGACTTGGCCGCCGCCAAAAGCCGCGCCCAGGAACTACAGGCCGCCATCAACGAAAACCAGGCGCAACGCCGCTCGCTGGTAGCCGAGTTCAAGAAAACCCTGCTCAGCGACCGCAGCAACGCCGAACAGAAAAGCGCCGAACTACAACAGGAACTGATCAAAACCGGCAACCGCGAACAACTCACGCGCCTGACCGCCCCAGTATCGGGCACGGTACAACAACTGGCGATCCACACCGTCGGTGGTGTGGTCACCGAAGCCCAAGCCTTGCTGGTGATCGTACCGACCGACAACCCGCTGGAAGTCGAAGCCTGGGTCGAAAACAAGGACATTGGCTTCGTCAATGCACACCCATTTACAGCCATTCGAGCCGGGTGTCCTTGGAGGCAATGCAACTGCATTGACATGGCAATGCAGTTGCATTACCATTCAAGCGTCAACCCAGATACGCAGGAGACTGCCATGGCCGCGACCCTCGAAGTCGAATCCACACTCACCGATCGCTACCAGACCACGGTGCCGGAAACCGTGCGTCGTGCCCTCAAGCTGGGCAAGCGCGACAAGATCCACTACACCATTCGCCCCAGCGGAGAGGTGGTGCTGACGCGCGTCGAAGCATCGGGCGGTGACGACCCGGTGCTCGCTCAGTTCCTCGGCTTTCTGGCCGCCGACATCGCTCGCCATCCCGAGCGGCTGCAAGCTGTGGATGCCGGCCTCGTCCAACGCCTCCAGGTGCTGGTCGGCGGCGCCGATGTCGATCTCGATGCCGCCTTGTCGGAAGACGATGAATGAGCGCAGGGAAGCCTGAGCCCTTGGTCATTCATGGCTGGACGGTCTTCGCCCATCCACTGTTCCTGGCGCAGATCGAAGCGCTGGCGCGGCAGGTCGAGACCCTGAAGCAGAAGGACCCGGCCGGGTACGTAAAAAAGAACACCAGCAAGCGGCTGGCCGCGATCACCAAACTGGCGTTCGATGTCATCCCGCAAGATCCGACGCGACCGGAGTACCGCCAGGGTGGGACGCTCGGTGACGATCACAAGCACTGGTTCCGGGCCAAGTTCTTCCAGCAGTACCGACTGTTCTTCCGCTACCACGCCCCAAGCAAGGTGATCGTCTACGCATGGGTGAATGACGAAGATACGAAACGCGCCTACGAAAGCAGCGACGACGCCTACCGGGTGTTTCGCAAGATGCTGGAAAGCGGCCATCCGCCCGATGACTGGGAGCCGCTCCTGGCTGAGGCGCAGAAAGAATCGCAGCGGATGCCCGCTGTTTTGCTGGTGTGGAGGGCAATCGCTTTGATGAGCGCCGAATCTGAAAGACCTGAAAATTCGCTGGCGCTAATAGGTTCCGGCTCTGGTATTTTCGGGCCGCCCTGTAATATCAGCAGTGTTTGATCTACAGGTGCTCTGGCAACCCGGCGATCTAGCAAGCCTTCATACATATGGCCAATTTGTTCGACCGCGAGCGTGCGATAGCTCACCAGTTGTGGCACGCCATCAGCTTTGGCATATTTCAGGCTGCGCAAAATATCGCGAATGACCGAATCCCGGACTTTAGGTGGTTCGTGCGCTTCGGTTGCCCAGTCCCCATTTTTTGCGCGGCCCTCAAGAAGTGGGTGTCGGCTTGGATCAAACAGCTGACCACCATGGGCAGCAATACGAATGTCGGGGTCGATGCTACCATCATGCAACAAGTGTGTACTCGCAAGCAGCCGAGCATAGGCAGCATACGAATACTTGAGCTTTTCTGGCGCAAGTCGTCGGGTTTCCTCGAGTTCGGTTAGCAAATGCAGTGCGCCATAGGCTCGGTCGTAGGTGACATTGCCGTGCGGCAGTAAACCGTTCTCTTCGGCATAGAGCGTAAACAGCAGGCGCATGATGAATGCGACACTGGATTCGAATATTTCTGCTTCGCTATATCCAAGAAGATACTGACCACTGAACTCCGCATCCACTCGGTCCAATTCATGCACAAGTACCTGCAAAGCCTCACGGACCTGATTGCCAAGCTGATCTGCGACATCCAGCTGGCGTTGCCTGCTTTGCCTGATGAGTTCTAGGATGACCTGATCTCTTGATCCGGCAAAGAATCGGGACTCGCCCAGTAAGTCTTTAAAGGCGGAAAGTGTCTGTGGATCATCATTCCAAGTCTGCGCAGTCCAAGTCATCCAGGACGTGGTTTCAGAAGGTGACGCAACCACCAGTCGCCATGCTTCGCCATTGGTTAATAGGCCAAGCTCTACACCGGTCTCACACAGCAAGCGCTCAATCTTGGTAGTGGGCGATGCCTTCCAGCGACCTTTATCTTGAATCCATGGTTTATCCAGTGACTGCTCGCGCGGCACTTCAACGCCGAGCAGACGCTC
>CAZGQB010000390.1:0-2403 GCA_964527055.1 uncultured Sulfuritalea sp. | reverse complement strand
GCATCGAGGACGGCGCCTTGCGGCTCGACCTGCGCTGCCTCGACGAGGGCGACGAAGCGGCGTTCGCGGCGACGCTGGCCGCACTCGTCGTCAAGCCATGATCGCCGGCAAATGATTGTTGGAACTGCGGGTCACATCGACCACGGCAAGACCACGCTGGTGCAGGCGCTGACCGGCGTCGATGCCGACCGCCTGCCGGAAGAGAAGGCGCGCGGCATCACGCTCGACCTCGGTTACGCCTACGCGCCGCTGGCCGACGGATCCGTGCTCGGCTTCGTCGACGTGCCGGGACACGAGAAGCTGATCCACAACATGCTGGCCGGCGCCACCGGCATCGACTATGTGCTGCTGGTGGTCGCCGCCGACGACGGTCCGATGCCGCAGACACGCGAGCACCTGGAACTGCTGGGCCTGCTCGGCCTCGACCGCGGCGCCGTGGCGCTGACCAAGTGCGATGCGGTGGATGCAGCGCGCATTGCCGCCGCGCGCGGCGAGGTCGAGGCGCTGCTGGCGGGAACGCCGCTCGCCGGCAGCCCGCTGTTCGAACTGTCGGCGACGACCGGCGCAGGCGTCGCCGCGCTGCGCGCGCATCTCGAAGCGACGGCGGCCGGCCACACCCGGCGCGACGCGACTGGCCGCTTCCGCCTCGCCATCGACCGCTGCTTCACGCTGTCCGGCATCGGCACCGTCGTAACCGGCACGGCCTTCTCGGGAAAAGTCGGCGCCGGCGACACGTCGATGATTTGCCCGGCCGGCGGCGCCGGCTACAAGGCGCGCGTGAAAAGCCTGCACGTACAGGACCGGCCGGCGCAAAGCGGCCAGGCCGGCGACCGCTGCGCGCTGGCGCTGGCGGGCAACTTCGAAAAGCAGGACATCGAACGCGGCATGTGGCTGGTCGATCCTGCGGCGGCACGGCCGCCGCATTTGCCACTCTTGCGATTCCAGGCCGAAATCCGGGTACCCGCGACGCAACCTGTGCTGAAACACTGGACGCCCGTGCATGTGCATCTGGGCGCCGCCGACATCACCGGCCGCGTCGCGCTGCTCGATTGCGCAGAAGTCAGCGCCGGCGGCACGGCGCTGGCCGAAATCCTGCTCGACCGCGCGACGCTCGCCGTGCGCGGCGACCGCTTCGTGCTGCGCGACGCATCCGCCCGGCACAGCATCGGCGGTGGCCGCGTGCTCGACTGCTTTCCGCCCTCGCGCCACAAACGCAGTCCGGCGCGGCTGGCGCTGCTGGCCGCACTGACGGACGACGATCCTGCCGTCAGCCTGAAGCTGCTGGCCGGGCAAGCCGTGGCGGGCGTCGACCTCGGCCGCTTTGCCGCCAACTGGAACCTCACCGTAGACGCCGCAGCCAATCTCTGGCACGTCGCCGGCCTACGCGTGATCGCCGCCGGCGAGCAGCAACTCGGCTTCGCCGCCGGCGGCTGGCAGGCGCTGGGTGACAAGTTGCTGGCGGCGCTGGCGGCCGAGCATGAACGCGCACCCGACATGGTCGGCGTCGAGCGCGAACGCCTGCGCCGCCTGACCCTGCCGACGCTGGAGCGCGCCGCCTTCGATGCGCTGGTGGCGGAACTGCTGGCCGCCGGCCGCCTGGCCGCCGCGCGCGCCTGGCTGCACCTGCCGCACCACCAGGCCAGCCTCGCGCCCGGCGACCGCGACCTGTTTGCGGTGCTGAAGCCGCTGCTCGATGCCCAGCCCCATGGCCCGCCGCGCGTGCGCGACATCGCCAGGGCATCGGGCACGGCGGAGGACACGGTGCGCCAGCTGTTCCGCCGCGTGGCGCGCGCCGGTGAGCTCTATCCCGTGGCGCACGACCATTACTTCACGGCGGATGCCGTCGCCGGGCTGGCCGCCATCGTCGCCGCGCTCAATGCCGAAAAAGGGTCGGCGCGCGCCGCCGACCTGCGCGACATCATTTACCGCGATGGCGGCGGCGGACGCAAGGTGGCGATCCATATCCTCGAATTCTTCGACCGCATCGGCTACACTCGCCGCGTGCGTGACGAACACATACTGCGCGGCAGCGGTGCGAGCCATGCATGGCTGAATAACAATTAAAGCAACAACGGAAAAGAACGTTCCCCGGTGGGGCGGCCGGTCTTCAAAACCGGCAGGGGTCGCCATGCGGTCCCTGGTGGGTTCGACTCCCGCTCTTTTCCGCCACCCCGATACCGGAGAAGGTCCGCCTGCATGCACACCGAGTTTCATCACCCCCCGCGCGCCAGGGCGGCACGCGGCAACCGCTGACCGGAACGATGAACCGCACGCCCTTCCGCGGCGCCGTGCCCGACGGCCTGCTCTACGATCCGGACCACGACATGTGGGTACGGCACGAGGGCACTGAGGTGGTGATCGGCGCCAGCGCCTTCGGCGTTTTCCTCGCCGGCGAGATCATCG
>CAZGQB010000389.1:0-2404 GCA_964527055.1 uncultured Sulfuritalea sp. | reverse complement strand
CGGCGCACGTAGAGCTTGATGCCGTGCTTGGCGTTGCGGTCCCACAGGTCGAAGGGCGCGCGGGCCGGCACGTAAAGCAGTTGCGTATATTCGGTCTTGCCCTCGACGCGGGCATGGGTCCAGGCCAGCGGGTCTTCGAAATCGTGGCCGACGTGCTTGTAGAACTCGGTGTACTGCTCGTCGGTGATCTCGTTCCTGGGGCGGGCCCAGAGCGCGGAGGCCTGGTTGACGGTTTCGTCCTCGTCGGTGGCGACCTGTTCCTTCTTCTCGTCATCCCACTTTTCGCCCTTCATCACGATAGGCTGGACGATGTGGTCGGAGTATTTGCGGATGATGGACTTGAGCTTCCAGGCCGACAGCAGGTCGTCCTGGCCATCCTTGAGGTGCAGGGTGATCTCGGTGCCGCGCGCCGGGCGGTCGACCATTTCGATGCTGAATTCGCCGGTTCCCTCGGATTCCCAGCGCACGCCCTGGTTGGGCTCGGCGCCGGCGCGGCGCGTGTGCACGGTGACCTTGTCGGCGACGATGAACGAGGAGTAGAAGCCGACGCCGAACTGGCCGATCAGGCTGGCGTCCTTCTGCTGGTCGCCCGACAGCTTGGAGAAAAACTCGCGCGTGCCGGACTTGGCGATGGTGCCGAGGTTGGTGATCACTTCCTCGCGCGTCATGCCGACGCCGTTGTCGGCGATGGTCAGGGTTTTCGCCACCGGATCGAAGGAAATGCGAATCCTGAAATCCGAATCGCCCTCGAACAGGGCGGCGTTGTGCAGGGCCTCGAAGCGCAGTTTGTCGCAGGCGTCCGATGCGTTGGAAATCAGCTCCCGGAGGAAGATCTCGCGGTTGGAATACAGCGAGTGGATCATCAGTTGCAGCAGCTGCTTGACCTCGGTCTGGAAGCCGAGGGTTTCTTTGGTGACAGTGGCGGTGCTCATGCGTAACCCCTTGAAAAACGAAAGACGTTGGCGCGATATGGGGGCGGCAATGGCCATTTCAAGGGCAGTGCCATCCCCGGCCGCCGGGCCCTGCCCGCCCGCCGTGCCGCCCGCGCCGACTTTTCAGCATGAAAAAAGGGGCCGGACTCGCCGACCCCCTGCGTGTGCCGCCGGTCCTGCGGCGGTTCAGCGCTTCGCAGCCTTCCTGCGCCTCGCGACGGCGGCGAGCAGACCCAGCCCGGCCAGCATCAGGGCGTAGGTTTCCGGCTCGGGAACGGGCGAGGGATTCGCGACCGTTTCCGTGTAGGTGAGGCGGAATGCCATGTTTGCTCCCGCATTGGCCGACCAGTTCCCCGTTACGGTGTTCCGCGTTGCGCCGCCGACGCCGCCCAGGGACCCGACCTGCTGCCAGGCCCAGTCGCTGGCGGTCGGGTTGGAATCGACGATGGAAACGAAGTACGGACCACCGGTCAGATCGTAATCGGCAAAGCTGGCGCTGTAGGAGTACTGGTGATAGTAGCCGTAGGGATTGACGCCGGTGGCGACGCGGTTGCCGCTGCCGAGCACGAAGCTCCCCAGCAGCGCGCCCGGCATCGTGCCGGTGCCGGCGTAGAAACTCAGCGTGAAGGAATCCTGTGCGCCACTGCCTTCGTTAGCCGGATTTGAATAGAAGCCCCACCACTCGATGCCATTCACCGTGCTGGCAACGGGTTGCGCCTTGGTGGCCGCGGCATTGGTGGGCGCACCGGCGGCGTCCGAGTAGAACGCCGGACTGTTCACGTCCGGTCCCGGGGTCTGGTAGATGATGTCGGCGGCCTGCGCGGCGACGCAGGACAGCCCCAGCGCAGCGGCAGCGGTGAGACGGATCAAGGGTTGTTGCATTTTTCGAGTTCTCCCGGGGATTGTTTCGGAAAGTCCGGCAGGCAGGCGCAAATCCATTCGTCTTCGGACGAAACCGCGCCGACGCGGATGCTACGGTGTCCGCGCGTGGCATTTCAATGGCCCGAACGGACTATGCGAACCGGCGCACAATGGCGACGACGCGGTGGCCCCCACTTCGTGAAGCCGCTTGGCCGCCGTGAGCTGCCCGCCCGCCGTGCCGCCCGCGCCGACTTTTTCGGCATGCTAGGATGCCCGGGGCTCCCGACAACGGGCCCGTCATGCAAAATCCCGCCGCCCTGCGGCACCGGAGAACCCTGGATGGACACCCCTGGACTTGTCGCCCTGCGCGACGCCCTGCTGCCGCTGGCGCGCGCCGCCGGCGACGCGATACTGTCCGTGTATGCCACCGATTTCGCGGTGCGCGGCAAGGCCGACGCCTCGCCCGTCACCGCGGCCGACGAGCGCGCCGAAGCCGTGATCCTGGCCGGGCTGGCCCGCCTCACGCCAGACATTCCCGTGGTGGCCGAGGAAGCGGTGGCGACCGGCCGCATCCCGCAGGTGGGCGGGCGCTTCTGGCTGGTCGACCCGCT
>CAZGQB010000388.1:0-2405 GCA_964527055.1 uncultured Sulfuritalea sp. | reverse complement strand
TGCTTGATCTGGAAAAGCAGGCACGGCCGCGAGCGATTGGCGAACACTGTGTCTTCACAGGTTCGCAGGCGAAACATTTTCTGCAGCAGGTGGATGCTGTCGCGTACCGCCCAGGATGACGGATAGGGGCCGAAATAGTTAGCCTTGCGATCGGGGTTGCCGCGAAAGAAGCCCAGCCTGGGAAATCGGTTCCTGGTCAGGGTGATGTAGGGGTACGACTTGTCGTCGCGAAAAAGGATGTTGTAGCGCGGCGCCAGGGATTTGATCAGGTTGTTCTCGAGCAGCAAGGCTTCGGCTTCGGTCCGGGTGGCTGTCGTTTCGATGCTGGCGATCTGGCTGACCATATGCGCGATGCGCGGGCTGGACAGGTTGTTGCGAAAATAGGAAGCGACACGCTTCTTCAGGTTCTTGGCCTTGCCGACGTAAAGCACCGATGCCTTGTCGTCCAGCATCCGGTAAACGCCGGGCAGTTCGGTCAAGGTGGCCAGGAAGGCCTTGGCATCGAAACTCACGAAATCCGGCTCAGGCGAGATGGGTCGCTACCCTGGCGAAGACCGCTTCAAAACTTTCGCGGGTCAGGCGACCGGTACGCCAGTTGTAGCCGCTGCAATGGTAGCTGGTGATCAGCGTCCGGCCATCCGGCAAGCTGTGCTCCAGATTGTGGCCGAACGGGAGTTCCCTGGCTTTCAGTCGATAAGTCGACAGCAAGGCCTGATGGGCGATGGCGCCGAGCACGACGATGACTTTCAGCCGGGTCATGGCGGCCAACTCGGCTTGCAGGTGGCCGTTGCATTGGCGAATCTCGGCGGTGGTCGGCTTGTTGGCCGGGGGCAGGCAACGGACGGCGTTGGTGATGCGGCAATTGCACAATTGCATGGCCGGATTGGCCCAATTGTCGGTGCCGAGCGGCTCGGGGCTGCTGGCGAAACCGAAACGGTGCAGGGCCGGGTAGAGCAACTCGCCGGCCACGTCGCCGGTGAAGGGGCGGCCGGTCCGGTTGGCGCCCTTTTCGCCGGGGCCCAGTCCGACCACGAGCAACTGGGCGTCGAGCGAGCCGAAGGCGGGAACCGGCCGGGCATGCCAGTCCGGATCGCGCCGCCGAATCGTGGCCAGGTGATCGGCCAGCCGCGGGCAGGCCGTACAGTCGATGGGGTCGTGGAATCCAGGCATGGCGGGGATGTTAGCATGGCGGCCATGCAGCTTCATTGGGACATTTTTTGCCGGGTTATCGACAACTACGGCGATATCGGCATTTGCTGGCGGCTGGCCAGGCAGTTGGCGGTCAGCCATCGTCGCGAGGTGCGATTGTGGGTTGACGATCTGGCCAGTTTGCAGCCTCTGTGTCCGGCGGTCGATCCGCGGCTGGCTCGCCAGACCTGCCTCGGGGTCGAGATTCTCGCCTGGCGTGACAATGTCGCGGTCGACCGGGTCGGTGAGGTGGTTATCGAAGCCTTTGCATGCGAGTTGCCCGTCACTTACCTGCAAAAAATGGGGCTGGCCAAGCCCAGGCCTTGCTGGATCAACCTCGAATACCTGACGGCCGAGGCCTGGGCGGAGGACTGTCACGGCATGGCCTCGCCCCACCCTTCCCTGCCCTTGACCAAGTATTTCTATTTTCCCGGATTTTCGGCGGCCAGCGGCTGCCTGTTGCGTGAGGCAGGTCTGCTTGCCGAACGGAATCTCTGGCTGACCGCGCAAGCGCCCGGCGAGTCGCTGGAAATCAGTCTCTTTTGCTATGACACGGCGCCGGTCGGTGGCTTGCTTGAGGCCTTGGCTATGTCTTCGGAACCGGTGATTTGCCATGTTGCGGCCGGCAAGCCGCTGGCGGCGGTCAGCCGAATTCTCGGCGGCAGCGGACCGTGGCAGGTCGGCAAGGCGCTGGTGCAGCCGATTCCGTTCATGCCGATCGACGACTATGACCGGCTGCTCTGGCGTTGCGATGTCAATTTCGTGCGCGGTGAAGATTCTTTCGTGCGTGCCCAATGGTCTGGCAAGCCTTTCGTCTGGCAGATCTACAGGCAGGAGGAGTCGGCTCACCTGATCAAGCTGGAGGCCTTTTTGGCACGTTATTGTGCCGGCATGGACGAGTGCCTGGCAGCGGCGATCCGGGGCATTTTCCTGGCCTGGAATACCGGCGAAGGGGTGGGCCCCGCCTGGGCTGAATTCCTCGCCCTGCGCCCGGAAATCGCCCGCCATGCCGGCAATTGGACCGAGGGGCAGGCTGCGCTGCCCGACCTGGCGGCAAACCTCGTCAAGTTCTGTGCGGCCAAGGTATAATCTAACGTTTTTCCTTTTCTGATCTTAGAGAATCCCGAATGAAAACCGCAATGGAACTCCGCTCCGGCAACGTCATCATGGTCGGTGCCGACCCGCTCGTCGTTCAGAAGAGCGAATACAACAAGTCC
>CAZGQB010000387.1:0-2416 GCA_964527055.1 uncultured Sulfuritalea sp. | reverse complement strand
GCGAGTGCTCGATCCAGCGCCGGCACCAGAAGGTGATCGAGGAGGCGCCCAGTCCCTTCCTCGATGCCGCGACGCGCAAGGCCATGGGCGAGCAGGCAGTGGCCCTGGCCCGCGCGGTGAAGTACCAGTCCGCCGGCACCGTCGAGTTCGTCGTCGGCGGCAAGGACAAGAGCTTCTACTTCCTCGAAATGAACACGCGGCTGCAGGTCGAGCATCCGGTGACGGAACTGATCACCGGGCTGGATCTCGTCGAGCAGATGATCCGCGTCGCCGCCGGCGAGAAGCTGACCTTCAAGCAGGAAGACCTCAAGATCAACGGCTGGGCCATGGAATGCCGGATCAATGCCGAGGACCCCTTTCGCGGCTTCCTCCCTTCGACCGGGCGCCTGGTGAAGTACGTGCCGCCGCCCGCCGAGGGCGGTGTGCGGGTCGACACCGGCGTCTACGAAGGCGGCGAGATCTCGATGTTCTATGATTCGATGATCGCCAAGCTGATCGTCCATGCCGCCTCGCGCGACCAGGCCATCGCCCGCATGCGCGATGCGCTGAACGAGTTCGTGATCCGCGGCGTGGCCAGCAACATTTCCTTCCAGGCGGCGCTGATGCAGCATCCGCGTTTCACCTCGGGCAACTTCAATACCGGCCTGATCGCCGACCAGTATCCGAAGGGCTTCAACGCCGCCGATGTTCCCCACGACGATCCGCTGATGCTGGTGGCCACGGCCGCCGCCATCCACCGCCAGTACCTGGCGCGCAACGCGACGATCACCGGCCAGATGCCGGGCCACGAGTACAAGCCGGGCAGGGAGTACGTGGTGCTGTTCAACGGCGAGCGATATCCGGCCAGCATTACCCCGGCCGACGGCGGGTGGGACGTCAAGCTGGCCGGCGGCAACTACGCGATCCGCTCGCGCTGGCAGTTCGGCGACATCCTCTATCGCGGCACGCTCAACGGCGAACAGATCTGCATGCAGGTCGAACGCCGCGGCTCCGCCTACCGGCTGTTCCACTGGGGCGTGCAGGCCGACGTGCAGGTGATGAGCGCGCGCGCGGCCGACCTGCTGGCACTGATGCCGGTCAAGGCGGCGCCCGACATGTCGAAGTTCCTGCTCTCGCCGATGCCGGGCCTCTTGACCCAGGTCGCGGTCAAGATCGGGCAGGAGGTCAAGGCCGGCGAGGTGCTGGCCAGGATCGAGGCGATGAAGATGGAAAACGTGCTCAAGGCCGAGCGCGACTGCGTGGTGGATAAACTGCTGGCCAATCCCGGCGAAAGCCTCGCGGTGGATCAGGCCATCATCGGCTTCAGGTAAAAAGTCGGCGCCGGCGGCACGGCGATCGTCGTGCCGCGCGCCGGATTACCGCAGCCGCTGGCGACGGAAGGCGCGCCACAGCGCCAGGTCGTAGGCGATCTTGAGCACGCCGCAGGCGAGCAGCGGCGCCGCCAGCCAGCCGCCGGCGAACATTGCGCCGCCCAGCGCCGGCCCCAGCGCCGCGGCCAGGCTGCGCGGCACGGCGGTGAAGCTGGCCGCCGCCGCGCGTTCGGCCGGCGTGACCACCGCCATGACATAGGCCGAGCGCGCCGGCACGTCCATCTGCGACAGGGCGGCGCGTGCCAGCAGCAGCGCCATGGCCGACGCCATGTCCGCCGCCAGCGCGGCGAGGATCAGGAAGGCGCTGGCCGGGATGTGGGTGAACACCATGGTGTTGAGCAGGCCGATGCGCCGCGCCAGCCGCGGCGCCGCGAGTTGCGAGAGCGCGCCCAGCAGCCCGGACCAGAAGAAGAAGGCGCCCGCCGCCGCCAGCGAGAGCCCGAAGCGCTCGAACAGCCACAGCGCCAGCAGCGAATTCACCACCAGCCCGCCGGCAAAGGCATCCACCGAGAACAGCAGCGCCAGCCGGACGACTATGCCGCGCGAGGGGCCGAGCGGCATCGGCGCCGGCACGGTCGCATGCGCTTCCGGCATCGGGATGCGCGCATACAGCCGCCAGATCAGCAGGCCGACGCCGGCATAGACCAGGAACATGCCGCGCAGGGCGCCGAGTCGGTCGACACCCGCCGCGGCCAGCAGTTCCGGCAGGCCGGCGGCCAAGGCGCCTGCCGCAGCGCACAAGGCCCCGACGAGGCTGTAGCGGGCGAAGATCAGCATACGGTCGGCGCCGTCGCCGGCCTGCGCCAGGCGTGCGTGTTCCAGCGGCAGGAACACGCTGACGTCGCCCGAACCCGGATTCAGCGTGCCGAGGAAGGCCACCAGCAACAGCGGCCAGAAGCCCGACAATCCGGCGAAGCCGAGCCCGGTGGTCGCCATCAGCAGCGCCGCGCCGAGCAGCAGCGAGCGCTGCGGCACGTGGTGGCCCCAGGCGCCCAGCGCCAGCGTCGCCAGCGCCGAACCGAGCAGGGTCGCCGTGCTCAGCACGC
>CAZGQB010000386.1:0-2416 GCA_964527055.1 uncultured Sulfuritalea sp. | reverse complement strand
CGGTGCGCGGTCTTGGTGAAGTGCTTCTGATCCTCGTGGCATTCGATGCAGGCGGTGCTGCCGATGTAGGTGGCATTCGGCGGCACGTTGCCGGAGACCTTGATCAGCATCGGCGCGGCGCCCAGTTCGTCGGTGCCCAGCGCCTTGCGCGACTTGTCGCCGCCCGGCAGGTACTTCACGGTGGCCGGCTCGACATAGACGAAGTACTTGCCGCCGGGGACGTCGGCGAAGCTGAATTCGCCCCTGGCATTGGTCTTCGCATTCAGGTAGCGCCCGCGATTGGCGGCCAGGTTGTCTTCCAGCGGTTCGTCGTTCGGCGAATTCTTTTTGACTTCGATCGGCGTCTTGCCCATCGCCGCCACGTCGGTGGCGGGGATCAGCCAGACCGTGGCATTGGCCACCTTGAGGAAGGTCTCCTTGCTGCCGTCCTCGACCACGCCCTTGAACGGCGCGTTCGGGTAAGTCTTGACGCCGCCGGTACAGCCGTAGATCAGGAATACGGATACGAGCGCCAGCAGGCTCCCGGCAATGGTCTTTTTCATCATGATCCCCTCTTCTTGTTGGAGTGCCCTCCCTAATGCCAGCAATCCTTGTGCCACAGGGGGTTTCCGTAGCCCGCGGCTCTCTACCGCCGAAAACGCTGCGGGATTGTCGCTTGATCACGACGCCTGTCGCTAATCAGTGACAATCCCCCATCGCTTCATGCGCACATAAAGATTCTGCCGCGGGATGCCGGAGAGGCGCGCCGCCTCCGACATGTTCCCTCCTGCGGCGTCGATCAGATGCCGGAAGTATTGTTGCTCGAACCCCGCACGCGCGTCCTGGTAGCGCAGCGCCGGCGCGGCACCCGCGGCCTGCACTGCGCACGTCGAAGGCTCGCCGGCGGGAAACAGGTGCGTGACATCGATCGGACCGCCCGCATGCAGCGCGACGGTACGCTCGATGCAGTGCTGAAGCTCGCGCACGTTGCCCTCCCAGCGGCAGCGCTCCAGCGCCTGCAGGGCCACCGGTGTCAGCGGCCCGCTGGCCTTGCCGAATTTCGCGTTGTAATGGTCGAGGAAATGCGCGGTCAGCGGCACGATGTCGCCGGCACGCTCGCGCAAGGGCGGCAGGCTGACCGTCACTACCGCAATCCGGTAATACAGGTCTTCGCGAAATCGGCCGGCCTTGACTTCACCCAGCAGCGAACGGTTGGTGGCGCAGATCAGGCGGAAGTCGGTTTTGCGCGCCTGGGTGCTGCCGATGCGGGTAAAGCTGTGGTCCTGCAACACGCGCAGCAGGCTGCTTTGCAGCTTCGGGCTCATGTCGGCGATTTCGTCGAGGAACAGGTTGCCGCCGTGCGCCTTTTCGAAATAACCCGGATTGGCCTGGCCGGCGCCGGTGAACGCCCCCTTCTCGTAGCCGAACAGCAGGCTTTCCAGCAGCGTCTCGGGCAGCCCGCCGCAATTGACTTCGAGAAACTGCTTGTCCGCGCGCTTGCTCAGGGCGTGGATCAGCCGCGCCGCGAGTTCCTTGCCGGTACCGCTTTCACCCTCCAGCAACACCGTGGTATCGAGCCCGGCAATCTGGCGGATCTGGCCCAGCACGCGTTCCATGGCCAGCGACTGCGCGATGACCTCCGGCGTGCCCGCTTCGCTCGACAACCGGGCGCGCAGCCCGTGGATTTCCCGGTAGGCCCGATCGAGTTCCAGCGCCTTGCCGATCACCGCTTCCAGCGCTTCGAGGTCTTCGAAGGGCTTGGTCAGGTAGTCGAACACACCCTCGCGCACCGCCGCCACCGCATCGCGTACATCGGCGAAACCAGTCATCAGGATGCCGACCAGATGCGGCCGCCGCACCCGGAACTCGCGCAGCAAGTCGATGCCGTTGTCGCTCGGCAGGCGCTGGTCCATCAGCACCAGATTGAAGTCCTCCGCCGCGAACAGCCCACGCGCCTCTGCGCCGTCGACGGCCAGGCTGACCACGGCGGTTCTGGCCAGCAAGCGGTCGAACAGGATGCGGGTATGACGATCGTCATCGACGACGAGAATTTTGGGCAGGATCTCAGGCATGGACGGAATCATCTTCGGGTGCGTCGGGCATGGAATCTGGCAACGAGTCGGGTAACCACACCGCAATTCGCGTGCCACGGCCGGGCTCGCTGCTGACGCTGACCTGCCCGTCATGCAGCAAGGCGACATGCTGCACCACCGGCAGCCCGAGCCCGGTACCGTCGCTGTGCGTAGTGTAGAAGGGCACGAAGATATTCTCCATCACCTCCGGTGCCATGCCCTGGCCGTGATCGCTGACCGCCAGCGACCAGCCCGGCAGCCCGCGCACCGGATCATTTTCGCGTGCCACGGTGATCAGGATGGCGCCATCGCCGGTGGTGGCCTGTGCCGCGTTGACCAGCAGGTTGAACAGGGCATGGCGGATC
>CAZGQB010000385.1:0-2417 GCA_964527055.1 uncultured Sulfuritalea sp. | reverse complement strand
GCACCTCCGGGTCGGGAAAGGCGCCGCGCTTGCGGCGGCGGCGCTTCTCGGCGGCACAGGTCTGGTCGTACACCAGCGCGGTGACGCCGGGCGTGTCGCGCAGCTCGCGCTGGGTTTCGTCCAGCCGCTCGCGGTGGCGGATCTCGACGCCGGGGGCGAAGTCGGTGACGCCCTGGTACTTTTCCGGCTCGTCGCTCATGACGATGATGCGCTTGACATCCTCGGCGGCGAGCTGGCGCGAAAGCTGGGGCACGGTCAGCGTGCCGTCTACCGGCTGGCCGCCGGTCATGGCCACGGCGTCGTTGAACAGCAGCTTGTAGGTGATGTTCACCCCCGCGGCGACGGCGGCGCGGATGGCGAGCAATCCCGAATGGAAATACGTGCCGTCGCCCATGTTGGCGAACACGTGCTGCGTGCCGCTGTGGCCGGCGACGCCGAGCCAGGCCGCGCCTTCGCCGCCCATGTGCGAGATGGTCAGGGTGTTGCGCCCCATCATCACCGCCATCAGGTGGCAGCCGACGCCGCCCAGCGCGCAGCTTCCTTCGGGCACCTTGGTGGACTGGTTGTGCGGGCAGCCGGGGCAGAACCACGGCGTGCGCAGCAGCATCACCCCGGGTTTGACCTGCGCCAGCGCCTTGGCATCGAGGAAGGCGATGTACTCGCCGATGCGCGGCGAGGTGTGGAAGCGGCCGATGCGTGCGGCGATGGCGCGGGCGACGATGGCCGGCGTCAGCTCGGCGGTGGGCGGCAGCAGCCAGCGGTGCTCCGGCAGCGGCCATTCGCCGGTTTCGTCGTATTTGCCCACCACGCGCGGGCGCACGTCATCGCGCCAGTTGTAGAGCATTTCCTTGAGCTGGTATTCGATGATCTGACGCTTTTCCTCGACCACCAGGATTTCTTCCAGGCCCTCGGCGAAGCGGCGCACGGACTCGGCCTCCAGCGGCCAGGGCATGCCGACCTTGAACAGGCGCAGGCCGATCTCGGCGGCATATGCCGCGTCGATGTGCATGTCGTCGAGCGCCTGGCGCACGTCCATGTAGGCCTTGCCGCAGGCGATGATGCCCAGCCGCGGCCGCGGGCTGTCGTAGATCAGGCGGTTCAGGTTGTTGGCGCGGGCGTAGGCGATCGCGGCATAGACCTTGTACTGCTGCAGGCGCAGTTCCTGCGCCAGTTGCGGATCCGGCCAGCGCAGGTGCACGCCGTCGGCCGGCAGCTGGAAATCGGTGGGGATGATGCGCTCGTGGCGGTCGGGATCGACCGCCACCACGGCCGAGCTTTCGGCCGTGTCCGAGGTCAGCTTCATGGCCACCCAGCAGCCCGAGTAGCGCGACATGGCCCAGCCGTGCAGGCCGTAGTCGAGGTATTCCTGCAGGTTGGCCGGCGCCAGCACCGGGATGCCGCAGGCGGAAAAGATGTGCTCGCTCTGGTGCGCGACCGCCGAGGAGCGCGCCGACGGGTCGTCGCCGGCGATCAGCAGCACGCCGCCGTGCCTGGACGTGCCGGCGTGGTTGGCGTGGCGGAAGACGTCGCCGCTGCGGTCCACCCCCGGCCCCTTGCCGTACCACATCGAGAAAATGCCGTCGAACCTGGGCTGCGGGAACAGGTGCAGCTGCTGCGTGCCCCACACCGCGGTGGCGGCGATGTCCTCGTTGAGCCCCGGCTGGAAGCTGATGTCGCGCGGCTTGAGGAAGGGCGCCGCGGCGTGCAGGGCGAAGTCCAGCCCGCCCAGCGGCGAGCCGCGATAGCCCGAGACATAGCCGGCGGTGTGCAGCCCGGCGCGGCGGTCGAGTTCGTGCTGCAGCATGGGCAGGCGGGCCAGGGCCTGCATGCCGGTGAGGAAGACCGTGCCGCGTTCGAGGCGGTATTTGTCGTCGAGGCTTACGTTGGCGATGCTCATCGGCTGCTCCTCCGTCTTGCTGCGCCCGGCGAGGGCGTCTGTCCTGGGCGCTGCCTTGCGGCGCGCGGCTTCAGCGTGTCGGGGAGCAGGACGCTCGCGAGCCGTGGGTGGTGGTGCACCACCAGACGCGGTGTCGCAGCGAGATGCGATGCGAGAGGGTCATGCCGCCTCCGGATCTTGCGCTGCCGCGCCGCGCGGCCGGTTCGGGGAGGGGAGGGACGCGGCCATGGCCATCAACCGGCGATGATGCCCCGTGCGCCGAGTTCCGCGCATTGCGCCGCCGAGAACCCGGCTTCGGCGAGCACGGCCCGGGTGTGCTGGCCATATTTGGGCGGGAAGGCGAGGCTGCGCCGGGCGCCGGGCAGGTCAACCGCCAGCGGCTGCATGCGCACCTCGCGCCCGTCGGGCGCCTGCGTGCGCGTCAGCGCGCGGGCGATGGCTTCCATCTCGCGCACCGCCGGGATGTCGTTGATCGCCGCATGCGGGATGGTGGCCTTGCGGAACTCGGCGGCAATCTCGG
>CAZGQB010000384.1:0-2442 GCA_964527055.1 uncultured Sulfuritalea sp. | reverse complement strand
ACGCCGCGGCCGGCGCGTTCGCCCTCTTTCGCCGCGGCGACGATCTCGCGCCAGGCCTGCCCGGCCCAGATCGAGCCGGAGGCGATGGCATCGGCTACCAGCGCGGCGCCCTGCGCATAGACCTGGCCGGCGCCGATGGCGTTGTGGCCGACCTCGGAATTGCCCATGTCCTCGTCGGAGGGCATGCCCACCGCAGTGCCGTGGGCGCGCAGGCGCACGTTGGGATAAGCAGCAAAGAGGCGGTCGAGCACGGGCTTTCGCGCCGCGGCGATGGCGCTGCCGAGTTCGTTCTTCGCCAGGCCGTAGCCGTCCATGATGATGGTGACGATCGGGCCGGCGACGCCGGGAAATAGCGGGAATTTTGGCAGCATGGTTGGTTCCGGAGAGTTATCGGGTGCTGCGTGGATTGTCGCATTTCGCGGCGGCAAACCCAAACGCCGGGACGGATGGGCGTATCACGTCCCTGACAGGCACGGCAACCGGCCGCCATGCCAGAATCCCGCCGGCGATTGACTACAATCCATGCCATGGACCTGCGCCAATCCCTTCGCTGGCTGCTGCCGCTGCTCGCGACCCTGTTCGCCGCCGCCGCGCCGGCGCAGGTCCATGACAGCGCAAAGCACCGCTTCGTGCTGAAAACGCTGACCGAAGGGCTGGAGCACCCGTGGGGGCTGGCTTTCCTGCCGGACGGCCGCATGCTGGTGACGGAGCGCGTGGGCCGCCTGCGGCTGGTTGCGGCCGACGGCAAACTCGATCCCGTTCCGGTTTCCGGATTGCCGCCGATCGCGGCGATCGGCCAGGGCGGCCTGCTCGACGTGGTGCTGCACCCGGATTACGCGAAGAACGGCTGGGTCTATTTCTCCTACGCCGCGCCGGGCGAGGGCGGCCAGGGCACCGAGGTGGCGCGGGCGAGGCTCGACGGACGCGCCCTGCGCGACCTGCAGGTGCTGTTCCGCATGCGGCCCAAGACGCGGACCGGCCACCACTTCGGCTCGCGCCTGGTGTTCGACCGCGGCTTCCTCTACATCACGCTCGGCGACCGCGGCGAGATGGAGCGCGCCCAGAGGCTGGACGACCACGCCGGCTCGGTGATCCGCCTGCATGACGACGGCCGCGTGCCGCAGGACAACCCCTTCGTCGGCCGGGCGGGCGCCCTGCCCGAGAAGTTTACCCTCGGCAACCGCAACATCCAGGGCGCGGCGCTCAACCCGCTGACCAACGAGCTGTGGGCGCACGAGCACGGCCCGCAGGGCGGCGACGAGATCAACATCATCCGCGCCGGCACCAACTACGGCTGGCCGGTGATCACCTTCGGACGCAATTACGTCACCGGCACCAGGATCGGCGAAGGTACGGCCAAGCCGGGTATGGCCCAGCCTATCCACGTTTGGACGCCCTCGATCGCGCCCTCGGGAATGGCCTTCTACACCGGCTCGCGCTTTCCGGGCTGGAAGAACAACCTGTTCGTCGGCGCCCTGGCCCACGAGTTGCTGATGCGCCTCGAATGGCAGGACAACGGCATCGTGCGCGAGGAGCGCCTGCTGGAAAAATCCGTCGGCCGCGTGCGCGACGTGCGCAACGGACCGGACGGCTACCTCTACCTGCTCACCGACAGCCCGCAAGGCCGCCTGCTGCGGCTGGAACCGGCGCCCTGAACGTTCCGGCGCGGCGCTGGCGGGGTCGAATCCCCGCCGACGCAACTCAGCCCTTGAGGGACATCGACAGCATCAGCTCGTTCATGCGCTTGACGAAGGTGGCCGGATCGTCGAGCTGGCCGCCTTCGGCCAGCAGGGCCTGGTCGAACAGCACTGCGGCCCAGTCGTCGAACTTGGCCTCCTCGTACTTGAGGCGCAGCACCACGGGGTGCTTGGGATTGATTTCGAGGATGGGCTGCGCGTTGGGCGCCTTCTGCCCGGCGGCCTTGAGGATGCGCGCCAGGTTGCCGGAGACGTCGTGCTCGTCCGCCACCAGGCAGGCCGGGCTGTCGGTCAGGCGATGCGTGACGCGCACTTCCTTGACCTTGTCGCCCAGGCTCTTGGCTATCTTTTCGGTCAGGTCCTTGAATTCGCCGGCGGCCGATTCGGCTTCCTGCTTCTCGGCTTCGTCTTCCAGTTTGCCGAGATCGAGCCCGCCCTTGGCCACCGACACCAGCTGCTTGCCCTCGAACTCGGCCAGGTGCGACACCACCCACTCGTCCACGCGGTCGGAGAGCAGGATGACCTCGATGCCCTTCTTGCGGAAGACTTCGAGGTGCGGGCTGTTCTTCGCCGCGTTGAAGGTTTCGGCGGTGACGTAGTAGATCTTTTCCTGCTCGGGCTTCATGCGCCCGATGTAGTCCTTGAGCGAAACCGTTTCGTCGGCCGTGTCGGCGTGGGTCGAGGCGAAGCGCAAGAGGCCGGCGATCTTCTCCTTGTTGGCGAAGTCCTCGCCGATGCCTTCCTT
>CAZGQB010000383.1:0-2450 GCA_964527055.1 uncultured Sulfuritalea sp. | reverse complement strand
CGAGGCCGAGGCCGTCGCAGATGCCGGTGGCGATGGCCAGCACGTTCTTCACCGCGCCGCCGACTTCGGCGCCGATCAGGTCTTCGCTGGCGTAGATGCGCAACTTGCCGCCGTGCAGGCTTTGCGCGGTTTTCGCGGCAAACGCGGCATCGGTGGCGGCAAGCGTGACTGCGGCGGGCAGGCCGCGCGCCACTTCGAGGGCGAAACTCGGCCCGGTCAGCACGCCGCAGGCGACGTCGCCCATCACTGCGTCGACCACCTGATGCGGCAGCAGGCCGCTTCCGGCTTCCAGCCCCTTGCAGACCCAGAGAAAAGGTACCGAGGGGGCGATGGCTTTGTACTGTTCGAGCAGCGATCGCAGTCCGGCCAGCGGCGCGGCGAGGATCGTCAGGTCGGCGCCGGCCAGCGCCGCACGAAAATCGGCGGTGACTTGCAGGCCGGGCGGAAACGGGCAGCCGGAGAGATAGCGGGAGTTTTCTCGGCGGTTCGACATCTCGGCCACGCGCGCGGGGTCGCGCGACCACAAGGTCACGGCATGCCGCGCGGCGAAGGCGATGGCCAGCGCCGTACCCCAGGCGCCGGCGCCGAGTACAGCTATCCGCATCGGACACTTCGCTGGGCTGGCCGGTTCATTGCCGATGGACGCGTCTTACAGGCCCCAGACTTGCGGTGCCTTGAGGAAACCGCCCTGGCCGTCGCGATGCCTGACCCTGACCCAGCCGGCGGGACCGGTTTCCATCAGTTCCAGCACGACGTCGCGCTCGGCTTCGAACACCAGCGCCGCCTTGTCTTCGGCGGCGGAGCGCACCTGGGCGCGCTCGGCGCGGACGATGACGTTGCGTTTTTCCGCCAGATACTTCTTTTCGATCCAGACCAGGTCGCCGCGGTTGTCGCGCACCTTGGACCAGCCGTCGAGGGCGACCACCTGCTCCACCGGTGTGCCGGCGAGCACCACGAACAGGGGCTTGGACTTGGCCGATGGCGCGTCATAGGCCGGCGCAGCTTCGGCCAGCGAGCGGTAATCCAGCGCCTGCGCCGGACCTGCCAACGCCAGGGTCAGTAGAGCAAAAAATCGCCGTAGCGCCATCGCCGACTATTGCAGCTGGATCTTGCTTTCGGCCTGCTGCTGTTCAGCCAGGCGCTGCTGGTAGAGCGATTCGAAGTTGACCGGGGCGAGGATCACGGGCGGGAAGCCGGCGCGGTTGATGGCATCGGAAATCGTTTCGCGGGCATACGGGAAAAGTATGTTGGGGCAGGCCACGGCCAGGATCGGCTCCATGTCCTGTTCCGGCACGTTGCGGATCTGGAAGATGCCGGCCTTCACCACCTCGACCAGGAAGAAGGCCTTTTCCTCATGCTTGGCATTCACCGTGACCGTCAGCGCGACTTCGAACATGCCCTCGCCGATTCCCTTCGCTCCGCTCTGGATCTGCACCTCGATGCCGGGTGTTTCGCGCTCGAGGAAAATCTGCGGCGCATTGGGCACTTCGATGGATAGATCCTTGACGTATATCTTTTCGATGCTGAATACGGGCTGCTCGTCGCTCATGATGAATTTTCTGGGTGAGGGGAAAGGGGGATGATTCTACGCCGCCAGCAGCGGATCGAGCTTGCCCTGGCGGTCGAGTTCGTAAAGGTCGTCGCAGCCGCCGACATGGGTTTCGCCGATGTAGATCTGAGGCACGGTACGCTGGCCGGTCTTGTGCATCATTTCGGTGCGACGCTCCGGTTCGAGGTCGACGCGCACTTTCTCGATATCTTTTACGCCTTTGCGCGTCAGCAGCTGCTCGGCGCGCACGCAGTAGGGACAGACGGCGGTGGAATACATCAGGACTTTGGCCATGCGTGGCTCCGTACTCTGGGTTTATTTGGTAGTCAGGGGAAGATTGGCATCGCGCCAGGACGAAACTCCGCCGCCGAGGCTGTAGACCTTGCCGAACCCATGCTTCTTCAGTTGCCCGCAGGCCGACGCGGAGCGGTTGCCGGTGGCGCAGACGACGATGATCGGCTTTTCCTTGAACTTGTCGAGTTCGGACAGGCGCTTGTCGAGCTGGCCCAGCGTGATGTGGCGTGCGCCGGTGATGTGGCCGGCACTCCACTCGCCGGTCTCCCGCACGTCCAGCACCAGCGCATCTTCGCGGTTCATCAGCAGGGTTGCCTCGGCCGGCGTCAGATGCGCCACGGTACCGCCGGCGATCAGCGGCCACAGCAGCATGCCGCCGCTGACGCAGGCGATGGCGACCCACATGATGTTCTCTTGCAGAAATTCCATTGTCGTTTATTCCCTGTGAGCCGGCACGCCGCAGAACACTTCGCGCATCAGGGCGATGAGCTGCAGCGTGCGCTGGTCGGCGATGCGATAAAAAACCCGGTTGGCATCCTTGCGGGTCTGCAGGACGCCCTTGTCGCGCAAAATGGCGAGGTGCTGCGAGATGTTGCTCTGCGAAGTA
>CAZGQB010000382.1:0-2451 GCA_964527055.1 uncultured Sulfuritalea sp. | reverse complement strand
AGTTCGACAACCTCTACGGCTGCCGCGAGTCGCTGGTGGACGGCATCAAGCGCGCGACCGACGTGATGGTGGCGGGCAAGGTGGCGCTGGTGTGCGGCTACGGCGACGTCGGCAAGGGCTCGGCGCAGGCGCTGCGCGCGCTGTCGGCGCAGGTGTGGGTGACGGAAGTCGACCCGATCTGCGCGCTGCAGGCGGCGATGGAAGGCTACCGCGTGGTGACGATGGACTGGGCGGCCGACAAGGCCGACATCTTCGTGACCGCCACCGGCAACTACCACGTGATCACGCACGGGCACATGAAGAAGATGAAGGACCAGGCCATCGTCTGCAACATCGGCCACTTCGACAACGAGATCGATGTCGCCTCGATCGAGGGATACCAGTGGGAAGAAATCAAGCCCCAGGTCGATCACGTGATCTTCCCCGATGGCAAGCGCATCATCCTGCTGGCCAAGGGTCGCCTGGTTAACCTCGGCTGCGGCACGGGCCACCCGAGCTACGTGATGTCGTCCTCGTTCGCCAACCAGACCATCGCGCAGATCGAGTTGTTCACGCGCAATGCGGACTACCCGGTGGGCGTCTATACGCTGCCCAAGCACCTGGACGAAAAGGTGGCGCGCCTGCAGCTGAAGAAGCTGAACGCCCAGCTCTCCGAACTGACCGACCAGCAGGCCGCCTACATCGGCGTACCCAAGGCAGGCCCGTACAAGTCCAACGCGTACCGGTATTGAGTCCTGACACCCGGCCTGCCGGCACTAGGAGATCCGCGTGCGCCTGCTCGCTGTCTGGCTGATCAACGCGCTGGCCCTGCTGGCCCTGCCCTGGCTGCTGCCCTCGATCCACGTCGCGAGCTTCGCGACGGCATTGTGGGTGGCGGTGGTGCTGGGCCTGATCAACGCCGTGATCCGGCCGGTATTGCTGCTGCTGACGCTGCCGGTCACCCTGCTGACATTGGGGCTGTTCATCTTCGTCATCAACGGCCTGATGTTCCTGCTGGCGGCGAAGCTGCTCGACGGATTCGTGGTGGACAGCTTCATGGCCGGCGTCATCGGCTCGGCGCTGTACAGCGTGATTTCATGGCTGCTGACGCGGTTGTTGCCGGGCTCATCCAAATCGTGAGGCTTGCGACCGAAAAATCCAGGAATCCAGTATGAAACTCGAAATATCCATCGAATTTTTTCCGCCGCAGACCACCGAAGGCATGGAAAAGCTGCGCACCACGGTATCCCGGCTGGCCGTGCTGGAGCCCGAATTTTTTTCCGTGACCTACGGCGCCGGCGGCTCGACGCGCGATCGCACGCTGGCCACGGTGATGGAGATCGCCGCCCAGGGACATTCGGCCGCACCGCACCTGTCCTGCATCGGCTCCACCCGCGATGGCGTGCGCGAGATGCTGGCGACGTTTGCCGGGCACGGTATCCGCCACATTGTCGCCCTGCGCGGCGACCTGCCTTCGGGGATGGCCGACACCGGCGAATTCCGCTATGCCAACGAACTGGTGGAGTTCATTCGCGACGAAACCGGCGACCGTTACCACATCGAGGTGGCGGCCTATCCCGAATGGCATCCGCAGGCCAGGAGTCCGCGCGACGACCTGCTGAATTTCAAGCGCAAGGTCGATGCCGGTGCCAGCTCGGTGATCACCCAGTACTTCTACAACGCCGACGCCTACGAGCATTTCGTCGACCAGGCGCGCGCGCTCGGCGTCACCGTGCCGATCGTGCCAGGCATCATGCCGATCGGCAGCTTCTCGAAACTGGCGCGCTTTTCCGACGCCTGCGGCGCGGAGATTCCGCGCTGGATGCGGCGCAAGTTCGAAAGCTTCGGCGATGACGCGGAGTCGGTCCGCGCCTTCGGCCTCGACGTGGTGACTGAACTCTGCCGGCGCCTGGTCGACCGCGGTGCGCCGGGCCTGCATTTCTATTCCATGAACCAGGCGGGGCTGACGCTGGAAATCTGCCGCCGCCTGGGCCGCTAGGCTGCGCGGGCAGCCGGGACGACTCCGGCGCGACGCCCCTCGCAGTTCGCGCGAATCACCGGCGGCGGCCGCCCATGATCGAGCCGAGTACGCCACGCACGATCTCGCGCCCGACCTGCGAGCCGATGGTGCGGGCCACGGTCTTGGCCATGGTCTGGGCCAGGCCGTCGCGCTGGCCGCCGCGCGGGCCGGTGCTGCCGAACAGCATGTCGCCGAAGCCGCCGAGCAGGCCACCGCCTTCGGCCGGCGCCTGGGCGGGCGCCGTGCCTGCGCCAGGGGCCGGAGCCGCCGTGTCGCCGGCGCCGACTTTCTGGTTCGCGTCGCCCTTGAGCTTCTCGTAGGCCGATTCGCGGTCAAGCACTTTTTCATAGACGCCCGCCACCAGCGATCCCGCCATGGCCGCCTTGCGTTCCTCGGACGTCAGCGGACCGATGCGCGATCCGGGGGCGAGCACGAAGCCGCGCTCGACCACC
>CAZGQB010000381.1:0-2456 GCA_964527055.1 uncultured Sulfuritalea sp. | reverse complement strand
CAGGTGGTTTTCGTCGCGCGAGCCGGCGCACTGGATGAAGGCGACATTCTTCGCCTCCTTGCCGTCGCCGGGGCGCAGGATCTTGCCGCCGGTGGGGCCCTGCGGGTCGGCCAGGCGCTCGAATTCGAGGCTGGTGATGACGTTGGCGAAGCGGCCGTAGCCGTAGGGCTGGATCTTCGCCGCATCGTAGGGGCGCCAGCCGGTGGCGTAGATCACGGCGCCGACTTGCAGCGTGATGGTCTCTTCCTTCATGTCGAGATCGACGGCGCCGACCGGGCAAGCGGCTTTGGCTTTCTCGCCCTCGGGCGTGCCGACGATCGAGGGGTCGATCACGTAGCGCTGCGGATGGGCCATGTTGTGCGGCAGGTAGGCCGCCTTCATCTTGTCCAGGCCGTAGTTCCACGGGTTGGCCACTTCGGCGCTGACGGCCTCGGCGCATTTGCCGCAGGCGGTGCAGTTCTCATTGACGAAGCGCGGCGCAACTTTCAGCGTCACGCTGTAGTTGCCGCGGCTGCCGCTGACCGAGGCCACCTCGGTCATGGTCATCAGGCGGATGTTGCGGTCCTGCTTGATGCGCCGCAGGTTGATTTCCAGCCCGCAGGTGGGGTGGCACATCTTGGGGAAGTAGCGGTAGAGCCGCGCCGTGCGGCCGCCGAGGACGGGGGTCTTTTCGACCAGGATGACCTGCTTGCCGCATTCCGCGGCTTCCAGTGCCGCGGTCATGCCGCTGATGCCGCCGCCGACGACAAGGATGGTCTGGTTGGTTGCTATTGAAGCCATCACATCGAGCTCCCGGATTTGATTCTCAGGCTCGGGATTTTAGCGACTCAGGATCTGAAGGCCCGTCCAATCTTCCAATGTTTCAATAGAAATGCTGAATGCAGTACAGCAAATGGCAAGCAGGATTGTCGGGATTGTGCTCAGGCTGGTCTCCCGACATTGGTCAACTCGCGGATTTCGAAACTCAATGCGGCGAGGTCGGCGAGTATCCAGGTCGCCCTTGGCGCGCCCAGGCCGGCGACAGTGCCCGGATTGACCAGCCAGGTCATGCCGCCCTTGACGTTCGCCTGCTGCCGGACTTCGGTTTCGTGGCTGTGGCCGCAGCAGACCAGATCGTAATCGCCGGTGCAGGCCATGCCGTGGCCGATGTGCGGATAGTGGGTGAGGAAGATGCGCCGGCCGCCCAGCTTGAGCGTCGCGTCCTGACCGTAATAGTGCAGCTGGTCGTCGGAGTTGTGCGCGATGCGGGCAATCGAAACCGGATCGCCGAGGTTGTTGCCGTGCACGGCATGGATCGGCAACCCCAGCTTGAGCGAGGCGCGCAGGGTGTTGCCGCCGATGATGTCGCCGCAGTGGATCACCGCTTCCGCGCCTTCGGCCATGGCGGCGGCAACGGCGGAGGCCATCATCGGGCCGCGGTCGTGGCTGTCGGAGAGGATGCAGATTCTCACGGCGCTTCGCCCGGTCGGAAGCCGAAGAGTTCATCGAGGCGCATCTCGCGGATCAGCGCATCGGCGGCGGCCTGGCCGTGCTCGCGAATCACGTCGGTCAGGATCAGGCGCGCGCCGTTGCGGTTGTAGCCGCCGCCGAAGCCGGCCTGGGCCTGCAGTAACTGGCGCGCCTTTTCCAGTGTCATATGATGACGGGACCGTGGTAGTCCTCGTCGGCGGTCGGCGGCTGTTTCTCCGCACCCGTGGGCAGTGCTGTGGCGCGCGTGCCGTGATGGTCGGCCTGCAGGCGCAGCAGCGTGGTCACGCAATCCCCCAGGTTGTCGTAGATGTCGCGCCCGGTGCCGAATATCTCGTTCTCGGAATAAAAGAACTGGCAGCGAAAGCGCTGGTCACCCACCTTGGCCACGATGAACTCGGCACCCAACTGGCTCCAATAGAGTGCCGGACACGGCGTGGGTTCGGTGTTCGCGGCATCGAGCAGCATGTCGACCTCCGCGGTCTGGAAGGGAACGATGCGACCGTAGCGTTCGAGCAGAATCTGGTTGACCAGGTGCGTCTCGGTATCGGTAAAGTCGGGGATGCTCATCGGATCGTGCTCCTGCATGGTGTCGTGCCTGGCCTGGCGACGCCGGCCGGGTACTCTACAGCGGCGACCGGAAGTCGGACAATCACTGTTGCTTATCGAAAAATAGAAATTATCCCCTTGTGCGTTGACAGGCCGTATAGTCAGAATATCTGGACTTTCTAATGTTCCAGCCGGGACTCACGACCACTGCCTTCGATGCAAGCCGCCAGCGCAACCAATTTGCCTCTGCAGGAAATCAAGACCACGACCTGCTACATGTGCGCCTGTCGTTGCGGCATCCGCGTGCATTTGCGCGATGGTGTGGTGCGCTACATCGATGGCAACCCCGATCACCCGCTGAACAAGGGCGTGATCTGCGCCAAGGGCTCGTCGGGCATCATGAAGCAGTATTCCCCGGCGCGTCTGCTGAAGCCGCTCAA
>CAZGQB010000380.1:0-2464 GCA_964527055.1 uncultured Sulfuritalea sp. | reverse complement strand
ACGATGAAGGGATCCGCGGTGATGGCGAAGATGGCCGGGATCGAATCGACGGCGAAAATCAGGTCCGAGATCTCGACCAGGATCAGCGTCAGGAACAGGGGCGTCGCGTAGCGCACGCCGTCCTTCCAGACGAAGAACTTCTCGCCGTGGAGTTCGTCGCTGATCTTCATGTGGCCCCGCAGCCAGCGGATCAGCGGGTTGTTCGCCATGTCGGGCTTTTCCTCGGCGAACCACCACATCTTGATGCCGGTGACGAGCAGGAAGGCGCCGAAGATGTAGAGCATCCAGTGGAACTGGGTGATCAGCCAGGCACCGGCGAAGATCATCACCGTGCGCATGACGATGGCGCCGAGCACGCCGAGCACCAGCACGCGCTTCTGCAATTCCAGCGGGATGCCGAAGAAGGAGAACAGCATCAGCCAGACGAAGACGTTGTCTACCGCGAGCGATTTCTCGATCAGGTAGCCGGTGACGAATTCGAGCGATTTCTGGTTGGCCACCTCGCGCCCGGCGCTGCCGTCGAGGTGCCACCAGAGCGCCGCGGCGAAGAGGAAGGATACGGAGACCCAGACCACCGACCAGGTGGCGGCCTCCCTGAACGACACCTTGTGCTGCTTGCCGCCGCCGACCACGAACAGGTCGATCGCCAGCATCACCAGGACGATGGCGAGGAATCCCGCCCACATCCACCATGTACCGATTGTTTCCATTGCATGCTCTCCTTGTCGGACCCGGTTCGCCGTTCCCCCCGCAGCTGCTGAACACTTCAGGCTGCAAACGAAACGGCCCTTTATCCAGCGAGGACGAAGGGCCGTGTTTTCGACAAGGGAACCTCCGCCATCGCGGCAAAGGTCTTGCTCGTGCCCGCCTTGCGACAAGCACCCGGGGCGCCGGGGAATCCTTCAGCAACAGGAGTTTCCGTATTGACGACGCCGCGGCGGAGAGCTACTCCCCCTTGGGACCGACGCAATTTACTTAACTTGATAAAAATAGTCAACTACTTTTTGGGCGATTGAAAGCCCGCGCCGATGCTCCTGCTCACCGCCGCCGTACCGGCCGCATCAATGCCTGCCGCGCTGCGGGTGCGCGGCATGCCACTCGGCCAGCGCCGGTGCTACGTCGCGCAGTTCGCCGATGATGCGCACGCCGTCGACGCCGCGTCCGCGGCCGGAAAGGCCGGCGCCGCCGGCCCAAAGCCCGGTGGCGGCCGGCAGCGCGGCACGCAGTTCGATCAGCGCATCGCGCGCCTTGCGCCAGGGATAGGCGCCGGAAAACGACAGGGCGACGATGTCGGCATGGGTTCCCCGCGCCGCGCCGGCGATATCGGCAATCGGGGTTTGCGCGCCGAGCGACACGGCAAAGGCGCCGTTCGCGGCGAGCAGGGCCTCGACCATCAGCAGGCCGAGCAGGTGCTCCTCGTCCTTCACCGTGGTCAGCAGCACCTGCGGGTGCGTGCCGCGGCCGCCCAGCGCATGGGTCGCCGAGCGCAGCAGGTTCTGCACCAGTTCGGTGTACAGGTGTTCCTCGAAAATGGCGATTTCCCCGCTCATCCAGCCGTCGCCGATGCGCCGGTTGAGCGCCGGCAAGGTCTCGATGACGAAGCGCTCGAGGCCGTCGCGCGCCAGGCGCTGCGCCAGCTCGGCGCGCAAGGAATCGATGTCGCGCGCCTTGAGCTTGGGCACGATCCAGTCCGCCGTGTCGTCGGCGCCGACTTTTTCGGGGGATGCCGCCAGCCTCTCGGTCAATGCCGCCATCGGCTGACGCAGCAGCGCGCCGGGGCGCTGGCCCTGGTCCATCAGGCGCTTGATCAGGCGCAGGTGCTCTACCTGCTCGGCCGGATAGACGCGTTCGCCGAACGCATCGCGCAAGGGCTGCGGGAAGCCGTAACGTCGCTCCCAGACACGCAGCGTGTCCTTGCCAAGTCCGGTGTCGCGCTCGACGGCGGCGATGCCGATTCCATGCACCGGGGAGTCCGTGACTGCAGGCGGGGTGTTGTCCATGAAATTATTTTATGTCCAAGACAAAACGGTTGACAAGAGATATTTCAGGCCGTATCTTACGTCCGAATTCTTAATTTGTCCAGGACAAAATAATGAACCTAAAAAGCTTGACCATGTTGCTCCTGACCGCTGCCGGACTCGCCGCCGCGCTGCCCGCTGCCGCCGCGAACTGCCCGACCCTGCTCGATCACAGCTTCCAGCGCCTGCAGGACAGTGCCCCGCAGTCGCTGTGCCAGTACCAGGGCAAGGTGCTCCTGGTGGTCAACACGGCGAGCTTCTGCGGTTTCACCGGCCAGTATGAAGGCCTCGAAGCTGTCTACGACAAATACAAGGATCGCGGCCTGGTGGTGGTCGGCTTTCCGTCCAACGATTTCGGTGAACAGGAACCGGGCAGCAACAAGGAGATCGCCGACTTCTGCCGCATGACCTACGGCATCAAGTTTCCGATGATGGCCAAGACCGAC
>CAZGQB010000379.1:0-2468 GCA_964527055.1 uncultured Sulfuritalea sp. | reverse complement strand
TCGCCGGTGATCTGCCATTGTCCGTGTTCGTGGTAGAGCGCCGCGTCGTTGCACAGGACACCGGCGAGCAGTGCTTCGTGCAAGGAAGTAGGCGCCGGCGCCACGGCGGTTTCGCCATGCTGGACCCGGCCCTCCGGCCGGTAGCCCTGTCCATCGACGATGAAGGCTTCGCCGCCGGTCCACAGTTTGGTCACCGTCATCGCGTTTTCGGTCAGCGTGCCGGTCTTGTCCGAGCAGATCACCGTGGTGCTGCCCAGGGCTTCAACCGCAGGCAGGTGGCGGATGATGGCGCGGCGCTTGGCCATGCGCCCGACGCCGATCGCCAGCGTGATGCTCATCGCCGCCGGCAGGCCTTCGGGAATGGCGCCGACGGCCAGCGCCACGGCAGCAATCAGCATCGCCACCCAGCTTTCGCCGCGCAGCACGCCGATGACGAAAGTGAGTGCGGCGAGGCCGAGGATTACCCACAGCAGCAGGCCGGCGAACTCGCCCATCTTTTTCGTCAGCGGCGTGGCGATTTCCGGGGCGCCGGCGATCAGGCCCGAGATGCGGCCGGTTTCGGTGGCGTCCGCCGTGGCTACCACCAGGCCGTT
Source organism: uncultured Sulfuritalea sp. (assembly GCA_964527055.1). GTDB lineage: Bacteria > Pseudomonadota > Gammaproteobacteria > Burkholderiales > Rhodocyclaceae > Sulfuritalea. The sequence goes on along the minus strand of CAZGQB010000379.1, from coordinate 1,875 downwards.
GCCCTGGCCGGCGACCACCGTGGTGCCGGCATAGGCCATGTTGCGGCGGTCGGCGAGCAGCGTGTCCCGCGGCAGCGGGTCGTGGTGCTTGTCGATCGGCGCGGCCTCGCCGGTCAGCGCGGCTTCCACCGTGCGCAGCTGGCGCCCGGAGAGGATGCGCAGGTCGGCCGGCACCTTGTCGCCGGCCGCAAGCCAGACCACGTCGCCGGGCACCAGATGCACGGCATCCATGCGCCGCCGCCGGCCGTCGCGGATCACGGTGACTTCGGTGGCGACCGCGCGCGCCAGGGCCGCCAGCGCGGCTTCCGCCTTGTCTTCCTGCAGGTAGCCGATCACCGCATTGACCAGCACCACGCCGAAGATGACCGAGCTGTCGATCCATTCGCCCAGGGCGCCGGTGACGATGCCGGAGGCGATCAGCACCAGCACCAGCGGTTCCTTCATCTGGCCGAAAAAGCGCGAGAACGCGCTGCGTCCGGGCTGCTGGCTGGGACGGTTCGGTCCGTGCCTGGCGAGGCGCGTTGCGGCTTCATCTTCGGCCAGACCGTGCGCCGGATCCACCCCGTGGTGGGCCAGTACTTCGTTCGCGGACAGGGCGTGCCAGCCTCCATCGGCCGACGTCGCGTCCGTGGTTGCCGTTCGGGATTGCGATCGTGTCATCGACCCCGATTATGCATTGAAGTCGGACGCAGCCGCGGGCCCCGGGCCATGAACGGATCAGTGGGCCCGATGCGCCCTGGCGAATGCCTCGAACTTTTCGGCCGTCAGCGGCTGGCTGAAATAATTGCCCTGGATCTCGTTGCAGCCATAGCGCTGTACCAGGTCCAGCTGCCCGACGGTTTCCACGCCTTCGGCGATCGCGCGCAGCTTGAGCGAACGCGCAATGCCGATCACGGCCTGAGCCAGCGCGCCGCCCGTGCTGTCCCGATTCATGTCGGCGATGAAGGAGCGGTCGATCTTGAGTTTGTCGACGCGGAAGCGCTTCAGGTAGGACAGGCTCGAATACCCGGTGCCGAAATCGTCGATGGCGACGCTGGTGCCGATCGACTTGAGCTCGGCGATGACGTCGCAGACCGATTCGCTGTCTTCCATCAGGGTGGATTCGGTCAGCTCCAGCTCGATCTGCTGCGGCGAGATGCCGGCATCCCGCGTGTGTCGCCGCAGTTCCTCGACCACTTCGGTGCGCAACAGCTGCTTGCCGGAAACATTGACGGCTATCTTCCAGTCATTGCCGCCATCCTTCCAGCGGCGGGCCTGGCGGCAGGCTTCGGCCAGCACCCAGTCGCCGATGGGCAGGATCAGCCCGGATTCCTCGGCGATCGGGATGAATTCCAGCGGCGAGACGCTGCTGCCGTCCGCCTGGTTCCATCGCAGCAGCGCTTCGGCGCCGAAGATGTGGCGGGAATCGGCATACACCTGCGGCTGGTAGCACAGGCTCAGTTCCTGTCGGTCGATGGCACGGCGCAGGCGGTTGGTCAGGCTGAGCCGGCGATTGGCCCGCGCGTTCATTTCCGTCGAGAAAAAGCTGAAGGCCTGGCGCCCGGATTCCTTGGCGTGATACATCGCCGTATCGGCCTTCTGCAACAGGGTGTCGAAGTCAGTGCCGTCGTCGGGCGACAGCGCGATGCCGAGCGAAGCCGACGTGCTGAGGCTGTGCGGCTCGATCTCGAACGGCTGCAGCAGCCCGTTCTGTATCTTCTCGGCGATGCGCGCCACCGCCTCGGGACCGTCGACTTCGCCCAGCAGCAGGATGAATTCGTCGCCGCCCTGGCGGCTCAGCGTGTCCGAATCCCGCAGGCAGGTCCTGAGGCGGCCGACGACGGCGATCAGCAGGGCGTCGCCCACCGGATGGCCAAGCGAATCGTTGATGCGCTT
>CAZGQB010000378.1:0-2482 GCA_964527055.1 uncultured Sulfuritalea sp. | reverse complement strand
AGCGTGATGAAGCCGATCAGCGCCGCGACCGACAGCGGCTGCCCGGACAGCCACAGGCCGATCACCGCGCCGACCAGCGCCAGCGGAATGTTGGCCATGATCAGCACCGACAGCCGCACCGACTGGTAGCGCGAGAAGAGGACGACGAACATCAGCGTCAGCGAGACCACCGAGAGCAGCCCGACCAACCTTGAGGCTTCCTCCTGCGCCTGAAATTGGCCGCCAAGCGTGACGAAGGTGCCTTCGGGCAGCTTCGTCGCGTCGACTGCCTTGCGGATGTCGGCGACGATTTCGGAGAGCGCGCGGCCCTGCGCGTTCGCCGAGAGGACGATGCGCCGCTTGCCGTCGTCGCGGCTGATCTGGTTCGGCCCGTCACTCTCCTCGATGCTGGCGATGCGCGACAGCGGAATCCGGCCCGTCGGCGTCTCCAACAGGATCTGGCCCAGACCCGCGACCGAGCGCGCCGATTCCGGCAAGCGGACGACCAGCGCGAAGCGCCGCCCACCCTCGACGATCTGCGCCAGCTTCTCGCCTTCGACCAGGCTTTGCAGCGTCGCCAGGATCTGTGGCGTCGGCACGCCGTACTGCGCCGCCGCGGCGTAATCGACGCGCACCTTGATCTGCGGCGCCAGCACCTGCTTCTCGATCTCCAGATCGGCGAGACCGGGAATCGCGACGAGCTTCGCGCGCAGCGCATCGGCCTGCCCGCGCAGCGTGTCGAGATCCTCACCGAAGAGCTTGATCGCGATCTGTGAGCGCACCCCGGAGAGCATGTGGTCGATGCGGTGCGAGATCGGCTGGCCGATGGCGATCGCCGCCGGCAGGTTGACCAGCCGGCGGCGGATGTCGCCGGCGATTTCACCCATCGAACGGGTCAATTCGGACGCCGGCTTGAGGCCGACATCCAGCTCGCTGACATGGACGCCTTCGGCGTGTTCATCCAGTTCGGCACGGCCGCTGCGCCGGCCGACGTGAACGACTTCCGGCACCTGCCGCACCCGCATCTCGGCCTGCGCCGCCAGCGCCGACGACTCGGCCAGGGTGACGCCCGGATTGAGGCGCATGCCGATCAGCAGCGTGCCCTCGTTGAACGGCGGCAGGAAAGTCTTCGGAAAGAAGGGCACGGCAACGGCGGCAATCAGCACGGCGGCCGCACCGGCGGCGACGGCGGCGCGCGGGCGTTCGAGCACCGCCGCGAGGCTCTTGCGGTAGCCGGCCTTCAGCCACGCGAGCAGCCTGGTGTCGCCGTGATCGAGCGACTTCATGCGCGGCAGCAAGTAGAAGGCCAGCACCGGCGTGATCGTCACCGAGACGATCAGCGAAGCGAGCGTCGACACGATGAAGGCGACGCCGAGCGGCATGAACAAGCGCCCCTCCATGCCCGGCAGCGCAAACAGCGGCAGGAAGACGAGGACGATGATGATCGTCGCGTAGAGGATCGCCGAGCGCACCTCCATCGTCGCGCGCCCGACCAACTCGATCGGATGCAGCCGGTGCTCGGGATGCTTCGCCCGATCTTCCTTCAGCCGCCTCAGCACGTTCTCGACGCCGACGACGGCGTCGTCGACCAGGCCGCCGATGGCGATCGCCAAACCGCCGAGCGTCATCGTATTGATCGACAGGCCGTAGTACCTGAAGACCAGCGCGGTCATGAAGATCGACACCGGAATCGCGGTCAGCGCGATCACCGTCGGCCGCAAGGTGCCAAGGAAGAAGAACAGGATCACCGCGACGAAGACCGAGGCGCCGATCAGCTTCCCCTGCAGCGTGCCGATCGAAGCCTCGATGAAGCTGGCCTGGCGGAAGGTGACCTTGGGCGCTTCCATTCCCACCGGCAGCGTCTTCTGCAGATCGGCGAGCGCGGCTTCGATGCTGCGCGTCAGGTGGATGGTGTCGGCCGTCGGCTGCTTCTGGACGCCGAGGATCACCGCCGGCTTGCCCTCGAAACCGGCGTCGCCGCGGCGGGTCGCCGGCGCGAAGGTCACCTCGGCAATCTGGCGGAGCAGGATCGACTGGCCGCTCTTCGCCGTCAGCGCGAGATTTTTCAGGTCCTCCAGGCGGGAGGTACGGCCGAGGTTGCGGATCAGGAATTCACGCCCGTTCAGTTCGAGGAAACCGCCGGAAGTATTCGACGAGAAGCCCTTCAGCGCGCTTTCGAGCTGCTCGTGCGCAATCCCCAGTTCAGCCATGCGCACCGTGTTCGGCTGCACCTGGAACTGGCGCACCTCGCCGCCGATCGGGATCACTTGGGCGACGCCGGGCACCGCCATCAGGCGCGGCCGCAACACCCAGTCGGCGTATTCGCGCACCTGCATCGATGAGGTGACGACCCCCACGCTCCCTGCGGTCGCTGCCCCCCGAGGGGGCGCGGCCCCGCCTTGGGGCGGCCCGGCGGCAGGGCCGGTCTCCGCGGAGTCGAACGGAATCGCGATCTGCATGATCTCGCCCATGATCGAGCTGATCGGCCCCATGCGCGGCACGA
>CAZGQB010000377.1:0-2483 GCA_964527055.1 uncultured Sulfuritalea sp. | reverse complement strand
ACGTCGTCGAGGTGGAGAAGCACCCGGCGCGCTACTCGTCGGCGCAGGGCTCGCAATGTCGATCGTGGAACGTGACGCCCTAGTCGCATCCGATCCACGGAACGCGACGGTCCTCCGACCGTATTTGGGCGGAGAAGAGGTGAACCGAAACCCGCGCGGCGCCTTCGATCGCTACATGATCGACTTCACGACGAAGAGCCTCGAGGAAGCGAAAGCGTGGCCACTGCTGATGGAGATCATCGAGGCGAAGGTTCGCCCCGCACGAGAGAACGACAAGCGGGGAACGTACAAGACCTACTGGTGGCGGCCGGGAGAGAGCGGCGGAGCGCTGTACACAGCTCTCAGTGGAATGAAGGAGTGCTTGGTCTCGTCGAGAGTGAGCAAGCACCTCATGTTCTCACTTCAGCCCACGAGCATCTTCTTCAGCGAGCAGCTCTACGTCTTTTCACTCTCGAAGCCATCGTCGCTGGCCGTTACCCGGCAGGAAGCGCCATTCCCCCGGAGCCGATGCTGTGCGAGGAACTTGGCGTCAGCCGCACGGTGGTGCGTGAAGCCATGAAGTCGCTGGTCGCCAAGGGGCTGATCAGCACAGGCCCCAAGGTGGGCACCCGCGTTCTTGCCGAAGACCAGTGGAACTGGTTTGACCCGGATGTGATTATCTGGCAGTCCAAGGCGGGCCTCACGGCCGAGTTCCTGCGCGACCTGCAGGACCTTCGGCGTGTCGTCGAGCCTGCCGCAGTGCGTCTGGCGGCCGAGCGTGCGACTGTGCAGGATATTGTTGCGATAGAGGCGGCATTTGCCGGAATGAAGAAGGCGGTGGAAGAGGGCGGAGACTATGTGACCCACGACCTGATGTTCCACCAGGGATTGCTCAGGGCCTGCCGCAACCGCATGCTTGTCCAGATGAGCAAGGCGCTCGGCGCGTTGTTGCGTACCAGTTTCGAGATTTCCACCAGTCGCAAGGACGGTCCGCGGAATTCCTTGCCGCTTCACAGGGCGGTGCTGGATGCGGTGATTGCGCACCAGCCGGCAAAGGCGGAGCGCGCCGTCATCGTGCTGATCGAAGGCGCACACGACGATATCGAGGCGGTGCTGAACTCCCGCCGCCGGCTGCCCCGGCTGAACATGCCGGCACCTCTTCTGCGGGCTGCGTGATCGCCATGACCACATTGATTGGACGTTGCGTTGACGGATTCTTCCGGCTCCTAGAGCTGCTGGTTGTGGTGGCGCTGGTCTCCATGGTGGTCATGGTCTTCGGCAATGTCGTGCTTCGCTACGGATTCAATTCGGGCATCACGGTGTCGGATGAAATGTCGCGCTATTGTTTTGTCTGGCTGACGTACATCGGAGCCATGATTGCAATGCGCGAGAAGGGCCATCTTGGAGTGGATACGCTGGTCAAGCACCTTCCGCGAGCGGGCAAGAAAGTCTGCCTGTTCCTGAGCGAGTCCCTGATGCTCTGGTGCAACGGGCTGTTCCTGCTGGGCACCTGGCGAATGCATGAGCTCCAGGTGAGCAATGTGTCTCCGGTTGTCGGCATTTCCATGATCTGGATTTACGGCGTCGGCTATGTCGTGGCCGTGGTGATGGGTCTGTTCAACCTGAGTGTGTTGTATCGGCTTTTCACCGGACAACTGAGCGAGGATGAGCTTGTTCAAGTGGTCGAATCCGAAGATGTGCCGCACAACCTGCCGGTGGACGCTGCGGAGGCGCGCCGATGACCGTCGCCGTCTTTGTATTCAGCCTGCTGGGCGCGATGGCCATTGGCATGCCCATCGCCTACGCCCTGCTGATCTGCGGCCTTGCGCTCATGTCGTTCATGGCCGCAACCGGCGCATTGCCGGCGTTTGACAGCCAGATTCTGGCGCAGCGCTTTGTTGACGGTGCCGACAACTTCCCGCTTCTGGCGGTGCCATTCTTCCTTCTGGCCGGTGAATTCATGAACGCCGGCGGCCTCAGCCGCCGCATTGTCAACATGGCGATGGCCTGGGTTGGGCATTTCCGTGGAGGCCTGGGCTACGTCGCCGTCATTGCAGCCGTGATCATGGCCTCGCTGTCGGGCTCAGCCGTGGCCGATACGGCGGCGTTGTCGGCGCTACTGATCCCCATGATGAAGCGTGCGGGCTATCAGGTGAACCGGTCCGCCGGGCTGATTGCTGCCGGCGGCATCATTGCCCCTGTGATACCGCCCTCCATCGGCCTGATCATTTTCGGCGTGGCGGGCAATGTGTCGATCACCAAACTGTTCCTGGCAGGCATCGTGCCGGGCATCCTGATGGGCGTGGCCATCGGCATCACCTGGTGGTGGGTCGCCCGCCGGGAAAAAGTGCAGCCCGCACCCAAGGTCGGCATGGCCGAGCGCCTGAAGATCACAGCCGAAGGCGGATTCGCGCTTGCACTGACAGTGCTGTTCCTGGGCGTAATGAAATTCTTAGTCTTCTCCCCGTCCGAATCTGCAGTGGTTGCCGCTGTATATAGCTTCG
>CAZGQB010000376.1:0-2494 GCA_964527055.1 uncultured Sulfuritalea sp. | reverse complement strand
CGCGACTCACCGTGCGCGACGTGCCGACCACGCGCCAGCCGCTGCGGGTGGTGGTAGACAGCCGGCTCGAAACACCGATCGATGGCGCCGTGCTGGAAGGCGGCAATGTGCTGATCGCCGCCGCGCGGGAGGACGCGGAACGCGCCGCGGCCTTGCGCGCGCGCGGCGCCGAGATCGTGACTTTGACCAATGCCAGTGGCAAGGTGGATCTTGCCGCCCTGCTGCAGGAACTCGGCCGGCGCGGCATCAATGAAGTGCTCGCCGAAGCCGGCACGCGACTCAACGGTTCCCTGTTGCGCGAAGGCTGCGTCGATGAACTGCTGATCTACCAGGCGCCGATGCTGATCGGCGATGCCGCGCGCGGCATGTTCGGCCTGGCGGAGCTCACCGATCTGGCCGGCGCGCAACGCCTTGACATCATCGAGCGCCGTAACGTCGGCGCCGACTTTCGCATCCGGGCACGCCTTGCGTGAGCCGAAGGAAGATGACGGCCACCGCGACTTTCCCGGCCGCGGGCTGCTGATCAACGTCCTGCGCGTGTTCCACATCGCCGGGCTGGCGGGGATTTCGGCCGTGGTGCTGGGTGGTGCCGGCGGTGCGGCGCAGTGGGGTGGGCTGATGCTGGTTACGGGGCTGGGCATCATCGCCCTCGACGCCTGGGCCAACCCGCTTTACTTCCGCCAGGCCAAGGGGCTGGGCACGCTGTTGAAGATCGCGCTGGTGGCGCTGGTGGTGCTCTGGGAACCGGGGCGGCTGCCGCTGTTCTGGTTCGTCCTGGCGTTCTCGGTGGCGCTCAGCCACGCGCCGGGACGTATTCGACACTGCCAGCTTTTCTGACAGCCAACCCCCAAAAGCATTAGCCACAGAGGACACAGAGATCACAGAGGAAGGCAAACCCAATGGGTTTTCTCTGTGCCCTCTGTGGCTGATTTATTTTTCTTTCCCAGCCCTGCAAATCTCACAGCCGGGGTCGCGCGGCACGCGAATCTCGCGCCATTCCATTCCCAGGCCGTCGAGCAGCAGCAGACGTCCGGCGAGGCTGGTGCCGCAGCCGATCACCAGCTTGAGGGCTTCCGCGGCCTGCACGGTGCCGATCATACCGGTGATCGGGGCGAACACGCCCATCACCGCGCAACGCACTTCCTCGACATCCTGCCCTTCGGGAAACAGGCAGTGGTAGCACGGCCCGTTCGGTTGGCGTGAATCGAACACCGCCACCTGTCCGTCGAAACGGATCGCCGCGCCCGATACCAGCGGCTTGCCGAACTTGACGCAGGCGCGGTTGACGGCATGGCGCGTGACGAAATTGTCGCAGCAGTCGAGCACGATGCTGGCCAGCGCGACTTCCTCTTCCAGGCGCGGCCCGGACAGACGCTCGGTGAGGGCGATGACCTGGCATTCGGGATTCAGCTCACCCAGCGTGCGCTTGCCGGATACCGGCTTTCCCATCCCGACCGCATCGCTGCGATGCAGGATCTGGCGCTGCAGGTTGGTCAGGTCGACCGTGTCGCCATCGGCCAGCACCAGGGTGCCGATGCCGGCCGAAGCCAGGTAGAAGGCCGCTGGCGAACCGAGGCCGCCGGCGCCGATCACCAGCGCGCGCGCATTGACGATGCGTTGCTGGCCCTCGATTCCGATCTGCGGCAGCAGGATGTGGCGGCTGTAACGCAGCAGCTGCTCGTCGGTCACGGCAGCGCCTATCTTTCCTGTCTCAATTCCGGTGGCGTTTCGTCGTGGTCGCCGTGGGGGTGGTGTTCCCAGGCCTTGGAATAGACGTCGTGGGATTTCTTGATCAGGCGCTCGGGCACTCGCATGTTGCGCATCTGGGTTTCCTCGCAGAAATACACCACCGTGCGCATCAGCTTGCTGAAGACGCTGTTATCGAGGTGAAAGCCCTGGCGTACCAGGGCGGCTTCGAGTCCTTCCAGCGAGTAGTCGCTGATTTCGTACCAGATCGACAGGCTGAAGGGCGTGATGCCGTCGTCGATTTCCATGCCTTCCAGCCCGGCCAGCAGCTTGCGCGCTTCCTCGACATGTTCCGGATGCCGGTGGTCGAAGCGCAGTTCGCGATGCTTGCGCGTGCCGGGCTGCGGCACGAAGGCCGCCGGACGCTGGCGAGGCTTGCCGTCGCGCTTCTCATCGCGCAATTCGCGAGCCTTTTCCGGGGTCATCCTGGTCATTGCCGGGGTCCCGTCCCGCACTTAACGCTTGATGATCTGCCAGGCTTTGAGCAGGTTGACCGCCTGGCCGAGCTGGTAGTCGTTCTTCGAGGCAAACTCGAGCGGTGCGCGCGGCGTATCGTCCGCGTCCTCGCCCTTGTCCTTCTTGTCAGCCGGTTTGGCCTGCGGCTTGGGTGGCTCGGCCTTCTCCTTTTCGCCGCCGAGATGGCGTTCCAGGTCGGCCTCGCGCACGCGCTCGCGCGAGCTGCCGTTGGCGGACTCCTCGACGACGATGTCGGGCGTGATGCCCTTGGCCTGGATCGAGCGGCCCGACG
>CAZGQB010000375.1:0-2504 GCA_964527055.1 uncultured Sulfuritalea sp. | reverse complement strand
CATGGACGGCGTCGGCGTGGTCGAGGCGGTGGCGAAGAAGCGCGGCTGCATCGTCAAGGGCCGCCGCGGCGGCGAGCCCGACCTGGAAAAGGCGGGCATGATCCTGCTCACCGATTATCGCGGCGGCAAACTCGGCCGCATCAGCCTGGAAAGTCCGGCAAGCCGCGCCGCGATGCTGGCGGCGGACGAAACCGCGCCCACGCAGCCGGATCAACCCTCCTGAAAGGATTCCCATGAGCGTCAAACAGCTTTTCGATCTGACCGGCAAGGTCGCCCTCGTCACCGGCGGCTCGCGTGGGCTGGGCCTGCAGATGGCCGAGGCGCTCGGTGAAATGGGCGCGCGGCTCGCCATCACGGCGCGCAAGGCCGAGGAACTGGCGTCCGCGAAAGCGCACCTCGAACAGCAGGGCATCGAGGTGCTGACCGTGGCGGGCGACCTGTCGCAGTTCGAGCGGATCCCCGACCTGGTCGGCGCGGTGCTCGACCACTATGGCCGGATCGACATCCTGGTGAACAACGCCGGCGCCAGCTGGGGGGCGCCGGCCGAGGACTACCCCTTCGAGGCCTGGATGAAGGTCATCAACCTCAATGTCAACGGCATGTTCTTCCTGACCCAGGAGGTCGGCCGGCGCGCCTTCATCCCGCAGCGCTCGGGCAAGGTCATCGTCACCGCGTCGATTGCCGGGCTGCGCGGCAACCCGCCGCACATGCCGACCATCGCCTACAACGCCGCCAAGGGCGCCGACGTGAATTTCGTGCGCGCCCTGGCCGCGGAATGGGGCAGGTACAACATCAACGTCAACGCCATCTGCCCCGGTTTCTTCCCGAGCAAGATGTCCAACGGCCTGCTGGAACAGCTTGGCGACGAGATCGTCGCCCACACGCCGCTGGGCCGCCTCGGCGGCGAAGAGGACCTCAAGGGTGCGGTGGTCTATCTGGCCTCCGAGGCCTCGCGCCATGTCACCGGCCATGCGTTGGTGGTCGACGGCGGCAGCGGAACTTACTGAGCCGCCGTGGTGCCAGCGCCGACTTTTTCCCGCCGATAGCCGAAAGCCGCCCATGCAGAAAAACCGGAAGATCGTCCTCGCCAGCCGACCCGCCGCCTGGGTCGAGGAAGGCAATTTCCGCATCGAGGAAGACGACATCCCACAACCGGGTATCAACCAGGTGCTGGTTCGCAACCACTGGCTCTCGCTCGACCCCTACATGCGCGGCCGCATGTCGGACGCCCCGTCTTATGCCAAACCGGTGGCCATCGGCGAGGTGATGATAGGCGGTACGGCGGGCGAAGTCGTGCAGTCGAATCATCCGCAGTTCGCCCCCGGCGACACCGTGGTCGGCGTGCTGGGCTGGCAGCTGTTCGGCGTCGCCGACGGCGGCGCGCTGCGCAAGGTCGACACTGCGGTCGCTCCGCTGTCCGCGTACCTCGGCCCGCTCGGCATGCCCGGCGTCACCGCCTGGGTCGGCCTGTTCGACATCTGCGCACCCAAGCCTGGCGAAACGGTCGTGGTCACGGCGGCCTCGGGCGCGGTAGGCAGCGTCGTCGGGCAACTGGCGAAAATCCACGGCGCGCGAGCGGTCGGCATCGCCGGCGGGGCGGACAAATGCCGCTACGTGCGGGACGAACTCGGCTTCGATGCCTGCATCGACTACAAGGCCGGCAATCTGCGCGGCGACCTGAAAACCGCCGCGCCCGACGGCATCGACTGCCTGTTCGAGAACGTCGGCGGCGAGATTTTCGATACCCTGCTGACGCGGATGAACCCCTTTTCGCGGATCGCCCTGTGCGGCCTGATTTCCCAGTACAACTCGGCGCCCTGGCCGCTGAAGAACATCGCCTCGGTATTGGTGAACCGCATCCGGATGCAGGGCTTCATCGTCACCGACGACCTCACGCGCTGGCCGCCGGCGCTGCAGGAACTGGCTGGACACCTGGCTTCCGGCCGCATCAAGTACCGCGAGAGCATCGCCGAGGGCCTCGCGGCGGCGCCGGGCGCGCTCATCAGCCTGCTCAAGGGCGGCAACTTCGGCAAGCAACTCGTAAGGCTATGAGCGAGAAGTTCACCGGCACCCATCCCGTAACGGAACAGGACGCCTTCGACACCGCCCGCCTCGCGGCATGGATGCGGGATCACGTCGATGGCTTCTCCGGTGCGCTGCAGGTCGAGAAGTTCAAGGGCGGCCAGTCCAACCCGACTTTCAAGCTCACGGCCGGCGGCTGCAAATACGTGCTGCGCAGGAAACCTCCCGGAAAGCTGCTGCCTAGCGCCCATGCGGTGGACCGCGAATACCGGGTGATCTCGGCACTGGCCGGCAGCGCCGTACCGGTGCCGAAAACCTGGGCCTTGTGCGAGGACGACAGCGTCATCGGCACCATGTTCTTCATCATGGACTGCGTCGACGGCCGCATCATGTGGGATCCGGCGCTGCCGGACATGGACCCGGCCGGACGCGGCGCGATCTTCGACGAGATGAACCGCGTCATCGCCGCCCTGCATATGGTG
>CAZGQB010000374.1:0-2527 GCA_964527055.1 uncultured Sulfuritalea sp. | reverse complement strand
CCTTCCTGCTGCGCGCGCGCCGCGAGGGCCTGCGCGACTTCGGCGCCTGCATGAGTCCGATGACGGCCTTCCAGTTGCTGCAAGGCGTGGAGACCCTGCCGCTGCGCATGGAGCGCTACATCGCCAACACGCGGCAAGCCGTCGCGCATCTGGTGGCGAGCGAGGCCGTGGTCGGGGTCGCCTACCCCGAACTGGAAAACCATCCCGACCGTGCGCTGGCGCAGAAACTGCTGCCGCGCGGCGCCGGCTCGGTGTTCAGCTTCAACCTCAAGGGTGGTCGCGCCGCGGGCCGCAAGTTCATCGAGGCCCTGCGCGTCTTCTCGCACCTGGCCAACGTCGGCGATGCCAAGTCGCTGGTGATCCATCCGGCATCGACCACCCACTTCCGCATGTCCGACGCCGCGCTGGTGGCCGCCGGCATCCATCCCGGCACCATCCGCCTGTCGATCGGTCTCGAAGATGCCGGCGACCTGCTCGAAGACCTCAACCGCGGCCTCGCTGCCGCAGCGAAAGCCTGACCCCGTGCAGATCGAACTCAACGGCCAGGCCGCCTACGCCTACACCGGCGGCAAACCCTTCGACGCCGCCCCGTCCTGCGTCGTCTTCATCCACGGCGCGCAGAACGACCACAGCGTCTGGGGCTTGCAGAGCCGCTGGTTCGCCCATCACGGCTTTGCGGTGCTGGCCGTGGATCTGCCCGGCCACGGCCGCAGTTCGGGCAAGCCACTGCCGTCCATCGAGGATCTGGCCGACTGGATCGAGTTGCTGCTTGAAAAAGTCGGCGCTGGCGACACGGTAAAAAACGTGACGCTGGTTGGTCACAGCATGGGTTCGCTCACCGCGCTGGAATGCGCGGCGCGCCACCCGGCCCGCATCGCGCGCATCGCCCTGGTCGGCACCGCCGTGCCGATGCCGGTCTCCGACGCCTTGCTGGGTGCGGCGAAAGACAAGGAGCCCAAGGCGATTTCGATGATCAACACCTGGTCGCATTCGCCGCGCGGCACCGTCGGCGGCAATACCGTGCCCGGCATGTGGCTGCTGGGCGCCTCGCGCCGCCTCATGGAACGCCAGCAGCCCGGCGTGCTGCACAACGACCTGGCGGCCTGCAATGCCTATACCCATGGCATGGATGCCGCCGCCGCACTGACCTGTCCGGCATTGATCATCAGCGGCAGCAAGGACATGATGACCCACCCGAAAGCGGCGGCCAAACTCGCCGCCGCGATCAAGGACGCCAGGGGCGTCAGCCTCGACGGCGCCGGCCACGCGCTGATGGCCGAACAGCCGGATGCGGTGCTCGACGCCCTGCGCAGTTTCATCGCCTGAAGCCCTTGGAAGACCAACAGAAGCCGTTTCCGGCCGTGCGCAGCGGCCTGCCGCTTTCCGCACCCTTCGACTGGCTGCGGCGCGGCGCCGCAGACCTCAAGGCCTGCGGTTTTGCCAGCCTGTTCTACGGCCTGTGCTTTGCCGGCACCGGCATCCTTCTGCTGCTGGCCTTCCGCCATGCCGTGCAGCTGGTCACCGCCGTCACCACCGGCTTCATGCTGGTCGGCCCGTTTTTCGCCATCGGCCTCTACGAGCTGTCGCGCCGGCGCGAAGCCGGCGAAGCGCTTGACCTGGCGGCGACGCTGGCGGTATGGCGGCGCAACCTCGCCGCCATCGGCATCTACTCGCTGATCCTGATCGTGCTCTACCTGGTCTGGGCGCGCGCCTCGCTGGTCATGTTCGCGCTGTTCTACCAGGGCGGCATGCCGACCCTTGAAAGCTTCATGGCGCAGATCCTCCGGTTCGACAACCTCGAATTCCTGTTGGCCTACCTGGTGGTCGGCGCCATCTTTGCGTCGCTGGTATTTGCCTTTTCGGTGGTCTCGATTCCCCTGATGCTGGATCGCAACCAGGATGCCGTCACCGCGATGCTGGCCAGCTTCCTCGCGCTGGTGCGCAACCTGCCGATGATGCTGGTCTGGGCCGCGCTGATCGTCGCGCTGACGGCCGTCGGTGTCGCCACCGCCTTCATCGGCCTGGTCTTCCTGATGCCGCTGGTGGGCCATGCCACCTGGCATGCCTACCGCGCACTGATCGATCCGCTGCCGGCATGAGCCATCGCAAGAACGTGGCGCTGCTCGCCGCGGCGCAGGCCCTGCTGCTGACCAACGGCATCATGCTGGTCTCGATCAACGGCCTGCTCGGCCTGCAACTCGCCGCCGACAAGCGCCTGGCCACCCTGCCGATCACCACCTATGTCATCGGCGGCGCGCTGGCGACGCTGCCCGCCGCCTTCTTCATGAAGCGTTTCGGGCGTCGCGCCGGTTTCATGCTCGGCGCCGGCATCGGCATGCTCGGCGCGGCGATCTCGGCGTTCGCGGTCGGCATCGGCAGCTTCTGGCTGCTCTGCTTCGGAACCGTGTTCGCCGGCATCTACAACGCCTTCGGCCAGCAATACCGCTTCGCCGCCGCCGATGCCGCGCCGCTCGACTGGAAGGGCAAGGCGATTTCGCTGACGCTGGCCGGCGGCATCATCGGCGGC
>CAZGQB010000373.1:0-2529 GCA_964527055.1 uncultured Sulfuritalea sp. | reverse complement strand
GCAAAAAGCCCTGACTTCCTGAGGAGCGCTGATCGGCGATTGGCGGATCGCCGGCGCATCGGGATACGGCCGCCTCCCTCCGATTTCAGCCGCAAGAGTCGCCCGGAATCAAGCGGCTCGCCCCCCCCCCTGCGCCAGGTAACACGCATGCCGCCGTGGTTTCAGCGCCGACTTTTCAGGGGGTCAGAACCCCCAAGGGTCAAACATCGTTCCGTGCTGCGGGGATTGAGCACGCAGGACCGACAAAAAAACTAAAGACTATTTTTCTTGTAAGGGCATGGTAATCGGCCAAATGGCAAGATTTTTCGCTATCCTAGTTTTGCCATGATTTCCACTCTAAGGGAGTATGAGATGAAAACGAAACTTGCCTGTTTCGCCGCATTTGGAGCCCTGCTTGGCTTCGGCTCCCAGCTTGCGTATGCCGCACCCGACTGGAGCCAGGTTCCCAAGCGTGACATCCAACTCTTCCACCCCGGTGTCGTATCGCACGAGTGGATTATGAAAAAGTCCAGCCATAGCGGGCGAACCGGTCTCACCAAGGGCGAAAGCTGCGTCTCCTGCCACGAAGGCAAAAACGGCCTTGATATCGATTTGAAGAAGCTGGCCGGCAAGGACCTGGAACCGGTGGGCGCGCCGAAGACCATGATCTTCCCGGTTGCCGTGCAGTCAGTCTTCGACGATGCCAATCTGTATATCCGCCTGACCTTCAAGGCGCCGGCCGATGCGGCTGCCGAGGCATCCCGGGAAGATGCGTCGCCCAAGCACGAAGTGAAGGCCGCCATCATGCTGGGCAGCCCGCAGGTCGAGCACGTCACGCAACACGGCTGCTGGCTGGCTTGCCACAGCGATGTCCGCTCGATGCCGGGCGCCGATCCGAAGAAAAAGAAGTATGTCGAACACGGCGAACTGGCTGGCGGCGTCTTCTTCGACTACATCCAGTGGAAAAGCGGCGAAGCCGGCAAGGGCGCCACGCAGGTCGACGGCCATGTCACCAACGAGCGGGTAAACAAGGGCGGCAAGTCACTGGTCAAGGCCGAGGGCGACGTCAAGGACGGCGTCTATACCGTCACCTTCACGCGCAAGCTCAGCGGCAACAATGCCGATGGCGACTTGACCTTCGCTGCAGGCCAGACCATCCCGTTCGGTGTAGCGATTCACACTGACAAGACGGTGTGGCGTTTCCACCATGTCTCTCTGGGTTATACCCTGGGACTGCGCGCACCCGGCGACATCAAGGCGATCAAGCAGTAAGGCCGATCCGCAGGCACCAGCAGTGGAAGTCCGGCTGGTGGCTGCGCGACGCCGAGGGCAAGTAGCGCCGAAACCCTGACGCAGGGCCGTGCCCGGGCGCTTGGAACCTGCCGCCGCGTCAAAACCTGGCGCGTTGCCCGACACGCCGGACCCTTCGTCCGGCTACCGCAGGAACGGCAGGGCGAGAAACAGCTTGATGGTCAATGCGTTGGTGATATCGATGAAAAACGCCCCCACCATCGGCACGATGAGGAAGGCCACATGCGACGGCCCGAATCGCTCGGTGACCGCCTGCATGTTGGCGATGGCGGTCGGCGTCGCACCCAGCCCGAAGCCGCAGTGCCCCGCCGCGATCACGGCGGCGTCATAGTTTCTGCCCATGACGTTGAAGGTGACGAAGATCGCGTAGGCCGCCATCAGGCCGGCCTGGGAGGCAAGCAGGACCAGCATCGGCAACGCCAGTGCGGCCAGCTCCCACAAGCGCAACGACATCAGGGCCATGGCGAGAAAGAGCGACAGCGACACGTTGCCCAGCACGGAGACGCAGCGCTCGAAGACAACGTACCAGCCCAACGCCGCCAGGGCATTGCGCAGCAGCACGCCGACAAACAGCACGCAGACGAAGGCCGGCAGTTCCAGCGCGCTGCCCTTCAGCGCCACCGCGATTTGCTCCCCGATCAGCAGGCATACGGAAAACAGGGCCAGGGTTTCGATCATGGCGGATGCCGTAATCAGACGCACCGCCCCCGGCATCTCGAAGGCGCCCGGATCCGGAGCCTCGCTTGCCGTCTCCCCCGGCTTCACTCGCGCCACAAGAAAACGCGCCACGGGCCCGCCGATCAATCCGCCGAGGATCAGGCCGAAGGTGGCGCAGGCCAGGGCCAGTTCGGGCGCCGCGGCAAGGCCGTACTTTTCGCTGAACACCGTGCCCCAGGCCAGTCCGGTGCCGTGGCCGCCGGACAGGGTGATCGAACCCGCGAGCAGGCCGATCAGGGGATCGAGTCCGAGCGTCCTGGCGAGGACAAGTCCCAGGGTGTTCTGCATCATCAGCAGTCCGAACACCACGGCGAGAAAGACCAGCAGGCGCCGCCCGCCCCGCCGCAGGCTGGCAAGGTCGGCATTGAGGCCGATGCTGGCGAAAAAGGCCAGCATCAGGGGCGCGCTGAGCGAGTTGTCGAACCGGATGCTCAGGCCGCTGGCGCCGTGGAAACCGAACAGCAGAATGGCCGCGACCAGTCCGCCGATTACCGGCTCGGGTATCGAATAGGTTTGCAGAAG
>CAZGQB010000372.1:0-2535 GCA_964527055.1 uncultured Sulfuritalea sp. | reverse complement strand
CGACGCCGTGCGCGTCACCGGTGCCAAACGCGACCTGCTGCAGGAGGCCATCGCATTGGTGAAGAAGTCGATTACCGACTTTCCCCTTCAGTACGGAAATTTCCGGGACTGAGAAAAGTCGGCGCCTGCGCTACGGCGCCAAAATTTCAGTCGCGGCGCAAGCCGGCGCTCCAGCGCGCGTAAAGCCGGTCCGCCACCGCGCGCATCGCCGTGATGCGCGCTTCGATGCTTTCTTCCATTTGTTCCGGGGTCTGCACCGATGCCGATGCCGGCACGCCCTCCGCGGCCCATTGCCGGCACCACAGGCGGATCATCGCATGCGTCATCTCGACATGGCATTGCAAACCGAGGTGCGGGCCGCGGACGAAGGCTTGGTTGGCGCAGTGCGCGCTGCCGAGGATGCGCGTCGCGCCCGCTGGAATCGTGAAGGTCTCGCCATGCCAGTGAAAGGCTTCGAAGCTGGCCGTATCGCCCAGCCAATCCGCGGCCACGGCGTCGGCGGTGGCCCTGACGGCACCCCAGCCGATCTCCTTGACCGGGTTTCGCCCGACCGTGCCGCCGAAGGCCTTGGCCATCAGTTGTCCGCCGAGGCAATGGCCGATCACGGGAATTCCCTCGGCGTCGGCCTCACGGATCAGGTGCAGCACTTGCCCGATCCACGGCAGGTCATCGTTCACGCTCATCGGCCCGCCCATGAAGCAAAGCCCGGAGAACTCCCCGGAAGTCGGCGGCGGCAAGACGCCTTCGTCGATGGGAAACAGCGTCCACGTCAGGGAATGGCGGTCGAGGAATGTGGCAAAATAGCCCGGACCCTCCCCGGGGTTATGACGGAATATCGCGATCGGTTTCATGCCGGAGTCTTTTGTAAATGCAGGCCCGAATTCTAGCGGAGGTCTGCTTTCCCTGATGCGTCGTCGATTCAGCGAAGGCATCGTCGCGCCCCCCGTCAGCGATTCGTCCTTGATCGAAGGCGAGGACCTGGTTCCCGCCGCGGTGCTGGTGCCGGTGATCGTGCGCGAAACCGGTCCCACGGTGCTGCTGACCCAGCGTACCGCACATTTGCGCGACCATGCGGGGCAGGTCAGCTTTCCCGGCGGACGCTGCGAAACGGTTGACGCTTCACCCGAAGCCACGGCCTTGCGCGAGGCGGAAGAGGAAGTGGGAATTGCGCCGTTGCAGGTCGAGATCCTCGGCCGCCTGCCGGAGTACCGCACCGGCACCGGCTTCGTCATCACGCCGGTGGTCGGCCTGGTGATGCCGCCGCTGAACCTGAAGCTCGACGATTTTGAAGTCGCGGAAGTCTTCGAACCGCCTCTCGAATTCCTCCTCGACAGAAGCAACCACCAGCGCCAGTCCATCGAAATTCGCGGCACCCGCCGCGAATACTGGGCCATGCCCTGGCAGGGCTATTTCATCTGGGGCGCCACCGCCGGCATGCTGGTGACCCTGCAGCGTTTCCTTTACCCGGAAACCTGAGCTCCATGACGCTCCTTTCCATCGTCATCGTCCTGCTTGTCGAACAGGTGCGCGCGCTTCCGGTGGAGCGGGTGGTGCTCGATCCGGTGGCGCGGCTGGCGGCTTTGCTCGAGGAAAAATTCAACGACGGCGGACGCAACCACGGCGCCGTCGCCTGGGGGCTGGGCGTGGCCCTGCCGGCGGCACTGGTGTCGCTGTTGCACGGTTTTCTGATGTACTTCCAGCCGCTGCTGGCCTTCCTGCTGGGCATCGGCATCCTTTACCTGACCATGGGTTTTCGCCAGTTCAGCCACTTCTTCACGGGCATCCACCTGGCGCTGCGACAAGGCGAAACCGACCTTGCGCGCCAACAGCTGGCGCAGTGGCGCCGCCGTTCCGGCGATCGCCTGACGTCGAGCGACATCGCCCGCATTGCCATCGAAGAAGCCCTGCTCTCGGCGCATCGGCACGTGTTCGCGCCGCTGCTCTGGTTCGCGCTGCTGGGCCCGGCCGGCGCCTTGTTCTACCGCCTCGCGCAGACCTTCGACGAGCTCTGGGGCCGGCGCAGCGAAGCCGAGTTCGGCGAGTTCGGCCAGTTCGCGCACCAGGCCTTCGCGCTGATCGACTGGGTGCCGATCCGCGTCACCGCGGCATCGTTTGCCGTGGTCGGCGATTTCGAGGATGCGGTGCATTGCTGGCGTACCCAGGCTGTAAGGTGGCCGGAAGCCGGCTCCGGTATACTTCTCGCCAGTGGTGCCGGCGCCCTCGGGGTGCGCCTCGGAATGCCGGTGCACGAAGCGATTCAGGAAATGGACGAGTCCGCTGATCGTCCCGAACTGGGGTTGGGTGAAGATGCCGATCCCGATTTCATGCAAAGCACGATAGGCCTGGTCTGGCGCAGTCTCGTGCTTGGTCTGGCAGTGCTGGCCCTGATCTGGGTTTCCGGATGGGTCGGCGGTTGATTATTTGATAAGGAGTTTTCGATGGCTGACAAGAGAGAAGTCGTTGTACTGAGCGCCGTACGTTCCGCCGTGGGCACGTTCAATGGTTCGCTGGCCGGCATGGAACCGGCCGACCTGG
>CAZGQB010000371.1:0-2543 GCA_964527055.1 uncultured Sulfuritalea sp. | reverse complement strand
GGGCGCTGCCCTGCCAGGTCTTTGGCGTCGGCAAAGACGCCCGGTTGGCCCACAAAAGCGGCAGGCCACCGGCTACGATCGCCACCATGATCAGAGGCAAGGCTGCCGTCCGCGGCTTGTCTTTGTTGGCGGGGCCTGCCACGTTTCCGGGTGAGTTTCCCGGGGCCGCGCCTGCAGCAGGGGCCACAGTTGCGGTTTCCGGCGCGGCCTCGACTTTGGGGAAAGCCTGGCCGCAGTGCTCGCACACCGCGACACTTACCTCGCTGATCTTGCCGCACTGCGGATTGGGGCAGATCTTGAGATGCATCGAAAAACCGCACTCCGCGCAAAAGCGCGTACCGGTAACGTTTTGATGCTGGCAGAACGGGCATTTCATGGCGGATATCGGATTTGGGTATCGAACCTGGCTGGGCCTCGCCGACATTGAAGAATATCAGATCAGCCGGGCCTGACGGCAAATCACGGACCGGAATCTACCGGGGCGCCCCCTGGCGCAATGGACGAGTGCCCGGATCGATGCCGATGCTCGGGTCCAGTTGCACCTGGTAGACGCCCGGACGAATTTCCTTGCCGATGACACGCAGCAGCGGCACCAGTTCGCGCCTGTACCTTGGTGCCGGCTCAGCGGTCGCATCGATCGACAGCGGCTCTCCGGCGGATTGACGGCATGTGCCGGCGAGCTTCAGCGCGGCCTCGTTGAGGGTTGCAATCCGGCAACTCAGCCCGGACGGGTCACCCTTGATTTCAATTCGGTAAATTCCCAGCGGGCTGACCGGAACCAGGCCCGAAGCGGCATTGTTCCAATTGATCTCGGCGGTTCCGCCGAACTGGTTGCGCGCATGGTGAAAATCCCCGAGTTTCAGCATCATCTGGCCGCTCAAGGCAAGCTCGCGCAGCGTGGGCGCAAGGGTACCCAGAAGCGAGGCCGGCAGCTCCAGTTGCGCGGAATGGATGGTCAGACCCGAAACCCCGAGGGTCGCATCGGCGATGGATTTCCCCGTGCGCAGCGAAACCAGGCTGAAGCGGATGCGGCCGAACAACAGTTCCCGCGAGGCAACCGTCCAGCCCACCCGGTCGATGGTCATCGCCTCGCCCCCCGGCAGCAATGCCTGCAGCACGCCGCTGCCATCCCAGACGCGACCCTTCGGATCACCCAGGCTCAACACACCACGACTCTCGCGCTGCAAGGTGGAATCCAGCCATGTCGCCGGCACCAGATAGATCCCCGCACAGATCAGCACCACGCTGAAAATGCCGAAACCGGCGAGGGATGGTTTCACGGCTGGGCGCCCGCAAAGGCAGCTTCCAGCCGGGCCTGGCCATCCTTACCGGAAAACCGGATCCGGGCGCTGTGCACGCGAATGCCCTGCCGCTGCAAGTCGAGCAGCCATTCCATCCAGACCCGGGCGGGACGATCCGCCGTCACCACCTGCACCAGGTCGTTGCCGGCGGGAGTGATGCTGGTGATGCCGTCAGCGAGTCCTTTCGACATTGCGCTCGATTCGATGCGTCGATGCAGGGCAACGCCCCCGGCGGGCTGCTTGACGGCGCGGCTGCGAATCCGCTCCATTTCTTCAACCTGAGCCGACAGCAAGCGATATTCGGCCCGCATCTGCGGCAGGCGCTCCGCCAAACTCCGTCGTGATGCCTCGATCGGGACATAAACGGCCCCATACAACACACCGAACAACAAGACCCCTCCTCCCGCCGCCAGGAACAAGCGTTCGCGGTCACTCCGCGCCTGCCAGAACTCCATGGCCTGCTGCAGCCGATTTCTTTTCTCAGCGGCCACGGGCACCCCCCTTGGCAGGCTGGGCGGCAGCGACGCCGATCGACACGGTCGCTCCGCCCGCCTTCGACGGCGCAACGGAGGCGGAAAGTCCGCCCGCCGAAAGTGCCGAGACGAATTTCTTCAGCCATTCGTCATCGGCGGGATCATAGTCAAGGCTGAGCCGGCCGCCCTCATAGCGGATTTCCCTCGGATCGCTGCCGCCACCCGCCGGCCGCAGCTTGCCGACCAGGCCCAGCAAGGCGATCATTCCCTGGCTTTCATGGCCCCTCGCGGCGTTCAAGGCCTTGAGTTGTTCCCCGATCTGCCACGCCGGATCAACCACGGCGGCGTGGGCAGGGAGGACCTGTTGCGCCAGGTCGCGCATCTTCGCCTGCAAGGCGCGCTGCTCCGCGGACAACAGGATGCGGTCAATCGTCATTCCGGTGAACTGGACCGCCGCCAACAGGATACACCCCAACACGACCGGCCGCACCAGGACGCGCAGATCCAAGCGGGCATGGCGCGGCTGCAAGGCCCCCTGCAGCAAATTGATCG
The DNA here is from genome assembly GCA_964527055.1 of uncultured Sulfuritalea sp. Classification (GTDB taxonomy): domain Bacteria; phylum Pseudomonadota; class Gammaproteobacteria; order Burkholderiales; family Rhodocyclaceae; genus Sulfuritalea. The sequence goes on along the minus strand of CAZGQB010000371.1, from coordinate 217 downwards.
TTGCCGGCCAGGCCGGCTCACGCCAGTCCCAGCCGCCGCGCGTCTCCACCGGCAGCTTGCATGCCGAATGCCATCGCGCCAGATCCGCCTGATCCGTGGCATTGCCTTGGTACAGGCAAAGCCGTTGGGGTCGGCCGAGTCCGTTCGCCTCGGCATTTTCGAGCGCCATCCACAAGCCGGCCGGAGGGTTGCCCTGATCCAGGGCCAGCCCGAAGCT
>CAZGQB010000370.1:0-2543 GCA_964527055.1 uncultured Sulfuritalea sp. | reverse complement strand
CAATATTTTCCGGAGAAATCCAATGAAAGTTCTGGCTTCGGTCAAACGTATCTGTCGCAACTGCAAGGTCATCCGGCGCAAGGGCGTGGTGAGGGTCATCTGTACCGATCCGCGCCACAAGCAGCGCCAGGGTTGATGTAGCGGTTCGGTTCAGATATACTCTACGGTTCGCATTTTTCAGCTGACCCACCACCCGCATTAACTAACGGCGACGAACAGGTAAGCAAATGGCTCGTATAGCAGGCGTCAACATTCCGAATCACCAGCACGCGGAGATCGCCCTGACGGCGATCTACGGCATCGGCCGCACCCGTGCCAAGAAGATCTGCGACGCCGTCGGCGTCAAGCGTTCCGCCAAGATCAAGGAGCTCACGGACAGTGAACTGGATCGCCTGCGTGAGGAGGTCGGCAAGTTCGCCGTCGAGGGCGATCTGCGCCGCGAAACGACGATGAGCATCAAGCGACTGATGGATCTCGGCTGTTATCGCGGAGTGCGCCACCGCCGCGGCCTGCCCGTGCGCGGACAGCGCACCCGCACCAATGCGCGCACCCGCAAGGGCCCGCGCAAGGCGATTTCGATGGGCAAGAAGTAAACCGGGAACCAATACATGGCTAAGACCGCAACAAAAGTCCGCAAGAAGATCAAGAAGAACGTCGCCGAAGGCATTGCGCACGTTCATGCGTCCTTCAACAACACCATCATCACCATCACAGACCGCCAGGGAAATGCGCTGTCGTGGGCCACGTCCGGCGGCGCCGGCTTCAAGGGTTCCCGCAAGTCTACCCCGTTTGCCGCGCAGATTGCCGCTGAAGCGGCTGGCAAGGCTGCTCAGGAGTGTGGTGTGAAGAATCTCGAAGTTCGCATCAAGGGCCCTGGCCCTGGTCGCGAGTCGGCCGTGCGCGCACTCAATGCGCTTGGCATGAAGATAACCAGCATCACCGACATCACCCCGATTCCCCACAACGGATGCCGGCCGCCAAAGCGCCGCCGCATCTAAGGCAGACACGACACCATGGCCCGAAATCTAGACGCAAAATGCCGCCAGTGCCGCCGCGAGGGCGAAAAGCTCTTCCTCAAAGGCGAAAAGTGCTTCACTGACAAATGCTCGGTCGAGCGCCGCGCCTATGCTCCCGGCCAGCACGGCCAGAAGTCCGGCCAGCGACTCTCCGGTTATGGCACCCAACTGCGCGAAAAGCAGAAAATCCGTCGCATCTACGGCGTACTCGAGCGCCAGTTCCGCAAGGTGTTCGGCGATGCCGAGCGCAAGAAGGGGCAGACCGGCGAAAACCTGCTGAAGCTGCTCGAGAGCCGTCTCGACACGGTGGCCTATCGCATGGGATTCGGCGTGTCACGTGCCGAGGCACGTCAGGTCGTACGCCATAACGGCGTGCTGATCAACGGTCGCCGCGTGAATATTCCGTCGTACAGCGTGCGCCCTGGCGACGTCGTCCAGCTGCTTGATGGCACCCGCGGTCACCTGCGGACCAAGGCGGCGCTGGAAGCGGCCGAGTCGCGCGGCTTCCCCGCTTGGATCGAAGTGGACGTCAAGGAAGGCAAGGGCATCTTCAAGTCGTATCCGGCACGTGAAGATCTGCCGCCGTCAATCAGTGAAGGCCTGGTTGTCGAACTGTATTCTCGCTAACAAGTAGTTTCCCACCTGGCGTCCGCTGGACGCCAGGTGCTATTCCATTCGAAGGAATGCACATGCACACACTTCTGAAACCCCGCAGTATCGATGTCCAGCAGATCTCGCCGCTGCATGCCCGTGTGGTCATGGAGCCGTTCGAGCGCGGCTACGGCCACACCCTGGGCAACGCCCTGCGCCGCATCCTGCTGTCCTCCATGGAGGGCGTCGCTCCGACAGAGGTTTCCATCGAAGGCGTGCTGCACGAGTACTCGACGCTCGACGGGGTTCGTGAAGACGTAGTCGATGTCCTGCTCAACCTGAAGGGTGTCGTGCTGAAGATGCATAACCGCCGCGAAGCCACTCTGACCCTTTCCCGCAGTGGCGAAGGCGTGGTGACCGCGCGCGACATCGAAACCACCCACGACATCGAGATCGTCAATCCCGATCATGTCATCGCGCACATTGCACCGGGCGGCAAGCTGAACATGCAGATCCGCGTCGAATCCGGCCGCGGCTACGTGCCCGCCAACCAGCGCGAAATCGCCCGCGAAAACCGCGCCATCGGCCAGATCATGCTCGATGCCTCGTTCAGCCCGGTGCGCCGCGTCAGCTATTCCGTCGAATCCGCCCGCGTCGAGCAGCGTACCGATCTCGACAAGCTGATCCTCGATATCGAAACCAACGGCGCGATCGACAACGCCGAGGAAGCCGTGCGTACCGCTGCCCGCATCCTCATGGAGCAGTTGTCGGTGTTCGCCGACCTGGAAGGTACCCCGCTGTCCGCCGAAGCGCCGAAGCAGACCTCGGTCGACCCCGTGCTGGTGCGCCCGGTGGATGACCTCGAACTGACGGTTCGCTCCGCCAACTGCCTCAAGGCCGAGAACATCTACTACATCGGCGACCTGATCCAGCGCA
>CAZGQB010000369.1:0-2546 GCA_964527055.1 uncultured Sulfuritalea sp. | reverse complement strand
GCGGAAGCCGCGATAGCGCGTGGTGCGGAAGCTCACCAGCGTCGGCGTCCACCAGTGCATCGACAGTACGCGCTCGATGGTGAATTTTTCCCGCGGGCCGGCGTCGTTGCGCTTGGCGAGAATTTCGAGTCCGGGCTCTTCGACGGGGCTCATTGCGCAACTCCCTGATCATCGTGCCTGCCGCGCACCACGCCGGCGATCATGGTGGCAATGAACAGCAGCAGGGCGATGGCATTCAGCAGGCCACCCCCGCTGCGCAGCGGAAAGGCATCGTCGAGGCCGCCGAAAATGCGCAGCGCCAGCGAGGCGTGCAGCACCAGCAGCGGCAGGTAGAAGAAGGGGTGATACGGAATCTTTACCCGCACCACGGCCGGGAAAATGATCGGCGCGTGGCCGAAGATCATCGAGAAGACGAAGCCGAGGCCGACCGCATGCAGCGTCGCGTCGCGCCACGGGTGGCCTGGCACGAAGCCGCCAGCCAGACCGAGCAGGCCGGCCAGCACCAGCCAGGCGTAGCCCGAGAGCAGGCACAGGGCGATGAAGCGGACCAGCCCCTGTTGTTGCGCATTGCGCCGCGCGATGTCGTAGCGCAGCAGCCAGGCGGCCAGCGCCAGCAGGCCCGCGGAGAACAGCGCAAGGCCGGCGTCTTCGTATCCAAGGCTGAGCGCGGCGCCGGCGAGGATGCCGCCGACGATGGCGAAGAACAGCCGTTGCGCCACCGCCGGCGTGGGCAGGAAGCGCGTCAGTTCGAGCCGTTCGCCGGCAATGGTCAGCACCAGGAAGGCCAGCCACCACGGCACGGCCGCGGTGAGCACGCCGCCCGCGAACCAGGCCGCGTTGCCGATCAGCCAGCACGAGGCGCCGATGGCGAGGACGACCGTGAAGGGCGCCACCAGCCGGTACAGCACCTGGATGCTGGCGGCGACCAGTATCGCCGCCGCAACGACCGTCAGGACTTGCGTCACGACCAGCGGCGCCCCGGCGAGCAGGGCGATGCCGCCACTGCCGGCGGCGGCCGGCGCCGCGTAGGCCCAGCCGCGGCCGAGCGCGACGGCGCGTTCGAGGCTGATGACGGTGCCGAGGAAGGCCGAGATCATCAGCGCCCCGTGCCAGCCGGCGGCGTTGGCCGCCACCGCGGGCATGTTCCAGTCCAGCCGCGCCAGGCCGGCCAGCACGCCGCCCACGAGGGACAGCATGCCCAGTACCAGCAGCGGCACGCGGGCGGCGGGGCGCAGGTCAGCCATGGCGGCGGCTATTCAGTGCGCGCAGCCGCAGCCGCCGACGGACGCGGCTGTCTTGTCGGCGGCCGGCTTGCCGATCCGCACCTGCCAGACGTCGGGGCCGGTTTCGAGGTAATCCCAGGTGAACTCGCCTTTCGATTCGGCCTGGAATTGGTAGAAGAGCGGCTTCGGATCGTGGTCATTGACCAGCAGCAGGGCTTCGCCGGCCGACAGCGCGTCGAAGCTGCCGAAGATCAGCGGGTGGCGCTCGCGCGGAACGATGCTGCGGACATCGACGGTGGTCTTGAAGTTTTGTGTGCTGTTCATGTCTTGCTCCTGGTGGATGCTGCGGGATTGAGGGTGCAACAAGGTTTGTCGGATCTAGGGTTCCCAGCCGAAATGCTGCTTGGTGGCTTCGTCCATCATCGCGGGGTTCCAGGGTGGTTCCCACACCAGGCGGATGTCGGGGACCATCGTGGCCGGCAGGGCTTTGGCCAGCGCGGCATGGACATCGCCGACGATCATGTCGCCCATCGGGCAGGCCGGCGAGGTCATGGTCATTTCGATCATCAGGCTGCCGGGGGCGAACTCGATGCGATAGACCAGTCCGAGGGAAACGATGTCCCGGCCGACTTCGGGGTCGATGACCTGGCGCAGGATGTCGCGCACCTGCTGTTCGTTGAGGGTGGCTTCTTCTTTCGTCATGATTTTTTAAAGCAGTAAAATTAATACAGCTTTATCGTACCACCACCTTTTTGTTAAAGCAATATCTTTTTTACTGCTTATAGGCGTAAACTGCCGAACATGAAACTGACCACCTTTTCCGATTACACCCTGCGCGTGCTGATGTTCCTCGCGCTCAACCGCGACCGGCTGGCGACGATCCCCGAGATCGCCACCGCCTACGACATTTCTGAAAACCACCTGATGAAGGTGGTGCACCAGCTGGCGCGCTTCGGCGTCATCGAATCGGTGCGCGGCAAGGGCGGCGGCATCCGCTTGGCGCACGAGCCCGAGGCGATCCGGCTGGGACAGATCGTGCGTGCCAGTGAAGGCAGCGCACCCATCGTCGAATGCCTTTCCGACGACGCCGCGACCTGTCGCATCGCACCGGCGTGCCGGTTGACGAATATCCTGGTGCACGCCTTCGATGCGCTGTATGCGGCGCTGGACGACTACACGCTGGCCGATCTGGTGCGATCGCCGCGCGAATTGAAGGCGATTCTGGCGCACACCTGAGGCCCTGCGACGCGGCGCACGGCGAAGTGCGCGGCCGCGGCTATTTGCTGAGCAGCGATCCGAGAACATCCACCAGCTCCGCCCAGT
>CAZGQB010000368.1:0-2547 GCA_964527055.1 uncultured Sulfuritalea sp. | reverse complement strand
CGGTGGTGATCTGGAACCTGATCCGGCGCTGCAACCTGACCTGCAAGCACTGCTATTCCATTTCTGCCGACAAGGACTTTGCCGGCGAGCTGAGCACCGCCGAGGTGTTCCGTGTCATGGACCAGCTCAAGGCCTTCAAGGTTCCGGCGCTGATCCTTTCGGGTGGCGAGCCCTTGTTGCGGCCGGATATTTTCGAGATCTCGGCGCGCTCGAAGCAGATGGGCTTTTTCACCGCGCTCTCCAGTAACGGCACGCTGATCGACTCGGCCATGCTCGGGCGCATCAGGGAGATCGGCTACGACTACGTCGGCGTCAGCCTCGACGGCCTCGGCGCCACGCACGACAAGTTCCGCCGCATGCAGGGCGCCTTCGACCTGTCGCTGGCCGGCATCCGCCTCTGCCGCGATGCCGGGCTCAAGGTCGGCGTGCGCTTCACCATGACGCAGGACAATCATCAGGACCTGCCCGGCCTGCTCAAACTGGTCGAGGACGAGGGCGTCGACCGCTTCTATTTCTCGCACCTGAACTACGCCGGGCGCGGCAACAAGAACCGCAAGGACGACGCGCTGCACCAGATGACGAAGAACGCCATGGACCTGCTGTTCGATACCTGCTGGGAGTATCAGCAGAAGGGGCTGGTCAAGGAATTCACCACCGGCAACAACGATGCCGACGGCGTCTATCTGCTGTACTGGCTGCAGCGGAAATTTCCCGACAAGGTCGGGCACATCCGGCAGAAGCTCGCCCAGTGGGGCGGCAATTCCAGCGGCGTCAATGTCGCCAACATCGACAACCTGGGCAACGTCCATCCCGACACCATGTGGTGGCATTACACCATCGGCAATGTGCGCGAGCGCAGCTTCGGCGATATCTGGATGGATACCTCCGATCCTTTGATGGCCGGCCTCAAGGCGCATCCGCGCACGGTCGGCGGGCGTTGCGGCGCCTGCATCCATTTCGACATCTGCGGCGGCAACACGCGAGTGCGCGCGCAACAGATGACCGGCGATCCGTGGTCGGAAGATCCGGGCTGCTACCTGAGCGACGAGGAGATAGGCATCGCATGAAGAAGCTTGCAGCGCTGGCGTTTCTGCTGGCGAATACCCTTCCGTCGCTGGCCGCTGACGCGCCGGCGCTTTACCAGCAGCATTGCGCGGCCTGCCACGGTCCCGGCCGGCTCGGCCTGACCGGCCCGGCGCTGCTTCCGGAAAGCCTGGCGCGGGTGCGGAAGCCCGAAGCCGTGAAGGTGATCACCGAAGGCCGTGTGGCGACCCAGATGCTGGGCTTTGCCGACCGTATGAACAAGCAAGAGATCGCCGCGCTGGCCGATTACATCTACAACGCCGTGTCGCCGGCGCCGACTTTTTCGGAGTCCGACATCCGGGCCTCGCGCGTTGTCCATGTCGAGAGCGGCAGCCTGCCGGCCAAACCCGCCGCGGTGTTCCAGGGCGCGGACATGATGAATTTGTTCATCGTGGTCGAGACCGGCGATCACCACGTCACGGTGCTCGACGGCGACAAGCTGGAGCCGATCCACCGCTTCCCCAGCCGCTACGCCCTGCACGGCGGGCCGAAGTTCACGCCGGACGGGCGCTACGTCTTCTTCGCCTCGCGCGACGGCTGGATCAGCAAGTTCGACATCTGGAACCTCAAGGTGGTGGCCGAAATCCGCGCCGGCATCAACACGCGCAACGTCGCCGTCTCGGGCGACGGCAAATACCTCGCGGTGGCCAACTACCTGCCGCACACGCTGGTGCTGCTCGACGCCGATCTCAATCTGCTCAAGGTGCATCAGGTTGTCAGCAAGGACGGCAAGGAAAGCTCGCGCGTCTCGGCGGTGTATGACGCCGCGCCGCGCCAGAGCTTCGTCGCCGCGCTGAAGGACGTGCCGGAGGTCTGGGAGATCAGCTACAACCCGAAGGCCGACGACATTCCGGTCGGCATGATCCACGACTTCAAGTACAAGGAAGGCAGCTTCATTCCCGGCTTCCTCAACCCGCGCCGGACCTTCCTCACCGAGCCGCTGGACGACTTCTTCTTCACCCAGGACTATGCCGAATTGATGGGCTCCAGTCGCGAGGCCGGCAAGGGCCAGGTGGTGCATCTCGACGTCAGGAAGAAAATCGCCGACCTCAAGCTGCCCGGCATGCCGCACCTGGGTTCGGGCATCACCTGGGATTGGAACGGCCGGCGCGTGATGGCCACGCCCAACCTGAAGGAAGGCCTCATCACGGTGATCGACATGAAGGACTGGAGCACGGTCAGGACCATCCCGACGCCGGGCCCCGGCTTTTTCATGCGCAGCCACGAAAACACGCCCTACGCGTGGACCGACTCGATGATGTCGAAGGGCAAGGACACGCTGCAGGTGATCGACAAGCGCACGCTGGAGAAGGTCGCCGAAGTGAAGACCGATCCGGGCAAGACCCTGGCCCACGTCGAATTCACCCGCGACGGCAAGTATGTGCTGGCCAGCCTCTGGGAGCGCAAGGCCGACGGCGGCGCGCTGATCGTGTTCGACGCGGCGAGCTTCAAGGAAGTCAAACG
>CAZGQB010000367.1:0-2550 GCA_964527055.1 uncultured Sulfuritalea sp. | reverse complement strand
CAAACTGAAACAGGAAGGCGACCTCGCCGACCTGATCTGGTCGGTGCCGGAAACCGTCGCCCACCTCTCGAAATACTTCGAACTCCGCCCCGGCGACCTGATCTTCACCGGTACGCCGGAGGGCGTCGGACCGGTGGTCAGGGGCGACCTGCTCACCGGCGGCGTGGCCGGCGTCGGCGAACTGTCGGTCCGCATCCTCTGAACCGATGCGCCGCCAGCTGCGGAAATTCCTTCCCGACCAGGCGACGATCCGCGCCAACCGCTGGCTGGCGCCCTTCCAGAACACCCTGCTGCATCCGCGGCTGTGGGACCTCAACCGCCACTCGGCCGCCGGCGGGGTTGCCGCCGGGATGTTCTGCGGCCTGATCCCGGGCCCCCTGCAGATGCTCGGCGCGGCGATCTGCGCCGTGATCTTCCGCGTCAACCTGCCGCTCGCCCTGCTGACCACGCTCTACACCAACCCCTTCACCATCGTGCCGCTCTACCTCGTCGCCTTCGCCATCGGGCGGGCGATCCTGCCGGATGGCGACCAGCGCTTCGTCGCCCCGCCGCGCTTCGCCGACCACGAGCTGGTCGAGTGGACCCGGGCGACGCTGGACTGGATGGTCGGGCTCGGCGCGCCGCTGGCGCTGGGCCTGGTGCTGCTCGCGACGGGGCTGGCCGCGGTCGCCTACCTGCTGGTCAAGGCCGCCTGGCGCATCCATCTGATCCGCGCCTGGCGCCGGCGCGGCATGCGACGCCGCACCTAGGCGTGCAGCACCCCGTCGCGCAGATGCAGCACGCGATCCGCGCGCGCCGCGAGCTCGCCGTCGTGGGTCACCAGCACCAGCGCCGCGCCATGTTCGCGGCACAGTTGCAGCAGCAGGCCGAACACGGCATTTGCCGCGCTGCGATCGAGGTTTCCGGTCGGCTCGTCGGCCAGCAGGCAGTCCGGCCGGGTGACCAGGGCGCGTGCCACCGCCACGCGCTGGCGCTCGCCGCCGGACAGTTCGCCGGGCCGGTGGCGCAGGCGATGGCCGAGGCCGACCCGCTCCAGCACGGCTTGCGCCTGCTCCTGTGCCGCGCCGCGTTCGGTGCGCCGGATCAGGAGCGGCATGGCGACGTTCTCCACCGCGCTGAATTCCATCAGCAGGTGGTGGAACTGGTAGACGAAACCCAGGCTGCGGTTGCGCAGCCGACCGCGCTCCGCCTCGCCGACCTGGGCCAGGTCGCTGCCCTGCAGCAGGACCGTGCCCGCCGTCGGCGTATCCAGTCCGCCCAGCAAGTGCAGCAGCGTGCTCTTGCCCGAACCGCTGGCGCCGACCACGGCCACCGTCTCGCCGGCGCCGACTTTCAGGTCGATACCGCCGAGCACCGGCACCTCGGTCTGGCCCTGGCGGAAGATCTTGCTCAGGCCCGCGCAGGAGAGAACGGCATCACTCATAGCGCAACGCCTCCGCCGGCTGGGTGCGCGAGGCGCGCCAGCTCGGATACAGGGTGGCCAGCAGGGTGAGGACGAAGGACACCACGCCTATGGTGCCGACATCCGACCAGTGCAGGTCCGAGGGCAGGTCGCTGATGTAATACACGTCCTTGGCGAGGAACTTGAGGCCCAGCAGGTTCTCCAGCGCCGGCACCACGACGTCGATGTTCAGCGCCAGCGCCACACCGCCGCCGATGCCGGCCGCCAGCCCCACGGTTCCGATCAGGACGCCCTGCACGATGAAGATCGCCATGATGCTGCCCGGGCTGGCGCCCAGGGTACGCAGGATGGCGATGTCGGCGCGCTTGTCGGTGACGGCCATGACCAGCGTAGACACGATGTTGAAGGCGGCCACGGCAACGATCAGCAGCAGGATGAGGAACATCATGCGTTTTTCGATTTCCACGGCGCGAAAGAAATTGGCATGGCTGCGCGTCCAGTCGCTGACCCAGGCATCCATGGGCAGGAAGCGCAGCAGCTCGCGGCCGATCTTCGGTGCCGCGAACAGGTCATCGACCTTGAGCCGCACCCCCGAGACGCGATCATCCATGCGGTAGAGCTTTTGCGCATCGGCCAGGTGGATCAGCGCCAGGCCGGAATCGAACTCGAACATGCCGGCCTCGAAGATGCCGACGATGCGGAACTGCTTGACCCGCGGCAGGATCGCCGCCGGCGTCACCAGGCCCTGCGGCGCCAGCAGCGTGACCTTGTCGCCGGGCACGACGCGCAGCGCGCGCGCCAGCTCGCTGCCCAGCACCATGCCGAATTCGCCGGGCCGCAAGGCATCGAGCCTGCCCGATTTCATGTAGCGGGCGAAGTCGGCGACCTTGTCCTCGGCCTCGGGCACGATGCCGCGCACCATCATGCCGCGCACCTGGCCGTCGAAGCTCAACATGCCCTGGGCCTGGACGTAAGGCGCTGCCGCCTTGACCCGCGGATGCCGTGCGGCGCCCTGCACCACCGTGCTCCAGTCGGAAATTTCGCCGCTTTCGCTGCTGATCTGGACGTGCGAAACCACGCCCAGGATGCGCTCGCGCAGCTCCTTCTGGAAGCCGTTCATCACCGACAGCACGACGATCAGCGCCGCC
>CAZGQB010000366.1:0-2562 GCA_964527055.1 uncultured Sulfuritalea sp. | reverse complement strand
TGTTGCAGCCGGCGGTGGGCTGGATCCTCGACCAGCGCTGGAACGGCGCGCTGGCCAACGGCGTGCGCGTGTATGACGCCGCCGCCTACCGCACGGCCTTCACCCTGATGTTCGCGACGATGATCGTGGCGGCCTTTGTCCTGACGCTGGCGAAGGACAGCCATGCGAAGCAGATGCACGACTAGGGTGAAGCCCGACAGATGCCGGACAATAGCCTTGCCGTGCTGAAGGACTGACCGATGGCCGGCGGCCTCACCCTCCTGCTCGTCGGCGCTACCGGCGCCGTCGGGCAGGCGGTGCTCGATCAGGCGCTGGAACGGCGCGAGATCCGCCGGATTACCGCGCCGACCCGGCGTCCGCTGGCCGGGCCAGCGGCGAAGCTGGTCAATCCGGTGCTCGACCTGGGCACCTTGACCGGCGACGAGGATTTCTGGGCCTGCGACGCGGTCATCTGCACCCTGGGCACCACGATCCGCGTCGCCGGGTCGCAGGCCGAATTTGCCCGCATCGACCGCGACCTGCCGATACTGATCGGGCGGTTCGCCAAGGCCGCCGGCGCCACGCGCTATGCGCTGAATTCCTCGCTCGGCGCCAGCCCGACGGGCAACTTCTACCTGCGCACCAAGGCCGAGGCCGAACAGGGCATCATCGACCTCGGCTTTGCCGGCACCACCCTCGTGCGGCCCTCGCTGATCGATGCCGAGCGCGAACGCGCGCGGCCGGCCGAACACCTGGGCGTGCTGCTCGCCCGTGCGCTGAAGCCGGTGATCCCGAAAAAGTACCGGGTCGTGACGCCGCAACAGATCGCCCAGGCCTTGCTGCGCGGGGCGCTGTCCGGCGAGCCCGGAGTGCACGTCGTCGAATCCGACGCGCTCTGATGCACGCGGCCTGCCCGCCTTCGGCGCGCTTGGGTTATTGTTGCTCATCGACACCGGACTATCGACATGAACCCCGACATCCTCTGCGAGCGCGACGGCACCATCGCCACCGTCACCCTGTTCAACCCCGACAAGCTGAATGCGCTGAATGCCTTGATGTGGCGGCGCCTGCGTGAAACCATGGTGGCGCTGGCGGCGGATGATGCCCTGCGCTGCGTGATCCTGCGCGGCGAGGGCGCGGCTTTCGCCGCGGGCGGCGACCTCGAGGAATTCAAGACGGCGCGCGCCAACGTCGATCTGGCGCTGGCCTATCACGAGGCGGTGGGCGAAGCGCTGGCTGCGATCGAGTCCTGTCCGCATCCGACCGTCGCTGCGATCCTCGGCCCCTGCGTCGGCGGCGGGCTGGAGATCGCCTGCGCCTGCGACCTGCGCATCGCCGGCGAGGGCGCGAAATTCGGCGCGCCGATCATGAAGCTGGGCTTTTCCATGTATCCCGGCGAGCTGGCGGGGTTTCTCAAGCTGGCCGGGCCGGCGGTGGCCAAGGAAATCTTGCTCGAAGGGCGCCTGCTGAACGCGGCCGAGGCTTACGCCAAGGGCTTGCTGACGCGCGTGGTGGCGGATGACGCGGTGGAGGGGGAGGCGCTGGCCACGGCCCGGCGCATCGCCGCCGGCGCGCCGCTGGTGGCGCGCTGGCACAAGCAGTGGATCGCCCGCTTGCTCGAGGACCGGCCGCTGACGGCGGAGGAAAAGCGCGCTTCCTTCGCCTTCCTCGACACGCAGGATTACGCCGAAGGGCTGGCGGCCTTCCTCGAAAAGCGGCCGCCGCGTTTCACGGGGCGCTGAATCGGCCGACTGAAGTCGGCCCCACGAATGACTCCGGCGAGGGCCGCATGAATCTGCGCGTATGATTTGGCCACTTGATTCCGGTAACACGCCATGTCTGCCTATCTGATACTCGGTCTCGTGCTTTTCCTCGGCGTCCATTCGGTACGCATTTTTGCCAGCGACTGGCGCGACGCGCAGGTCGCCCGCCTCGGCCTGTGGCCGTGGAAGGGGGTGTATGCGCTCGTTTCGGTGCTCGGACTGGGGCTGATCGTCTGGGGCTACGGCCTCGCGCGCGCCGACCCCGTCGTGCTCTGGGTGTCGCCCGTCTGGACGCGGCATCTGGCGGCCTTGCTGACAGTGCCGGCCTTCATCCTGCTGGTCGCGGCCTACCTGCCCGGCAGCCAGATCAAGGCCAGGATCGGCCATCCGATGGTGGCGGGCGTCAAGATCTGGGCGCTGGCCCATTTGCTGGCCAACGGCAGTCTTGCCGACGTTGCCCTGTTCGGCGCCTTCCTGGTCTGGGCGGTGGCCAGTTTTACCTCCTCACGCCGGCGCGACCGCCTTGCGGGCCGCAGCTATGCCGCGCAAGGCTGGTCACGGGACGTCGCGGTTGCGGGCGTCGGCCTGGCCGCCTGGGCCGGCTTCGCCTTCTGGGGCCACACCTGGCTGATCGGCGCCAAGCCTTTCGGCTGAGCGTTCAGACCTCGAAGGCGTCGCCGGTGGCGAAGAAACTGCCGCCGGCCTGGTAATGGATGCTGCGCCGCTGCGGGTCCGGGAAATGCCAGCGGCCATTGGAGAACGCTTCCGGATCGGCCCAGGCGGCGACCACTTGGGCCAGGAACAGGTCGTAGGTTTTCTG
>CAZGQB010000365.1:0-2565 GCA_964527055.1 uncultured Sulfuritalea sp. | reverse complement strand
GTCGCCGTCGACCTCGAAAAAACGCGCGACGATGAACAGGTAGTCGCCATAGTCGTCGACCTTGGGCCGCTGGTTGGTGTTGAGGATGTCTTCCAGCACCAGCGGGTGCAGCTTGAAGCGGCGGCCGATTTCGGCCATCACTTCCGGTTCGTGCAGGCCGTGCACGTTGAGCCAGAGCACCGGCAGCTGCGGCTGGTAGGCATGCGACTCAGCCAGTGTGCGGAACTGGTGTTCGGTCAGCCCGGCCTCGCCATATTCGAGCAGCGAGATGGCCGCCTGATCGGTCTTGCGCTCGCCGACGTGAATCAGCGCACCGGGCGCAAGGCCCACCTTGGCGGCTTGCGAAAGACGCTTGGCGGCGCGCGTGCGGGCGCGATTCGGCTTTGGACTCGTCATGTCGGGCGGCTCAGTCGGAGACGAAAGGCGGTATCATAGCCGTCGCACGTATTCTGCGTCGGCAGGACGTGCATCCGGTGCGAACCAACAAGACAACAAGACGTGTTCGCGCATCAAGGCATCGATCGAAATGTGATTGGGAGAATCATGGCGCTGACAATTGGAATTCCCCGGGAAACTCTGGCCGGCGAGAAACGCGTGGCCACCGTACCCGAAGTCGTCGAAAAGCTCATCAAGCTGGGTTTCAAGGTCGCCGTCGAAGCCGGCGCCGGGGATGCGGCTAATTGCAGTGATGACAGCTACCGCGCCGCCGGCGCCGAAATCATCGCTGGTGCGCCCGCGCTCTGGGCGGCCTCCGACATCGTGTTCAAGATCGGCGTCCCGACCACGGCGGAAGTCGGCCTCATGCGTGAGGGCGGCACCCTGATCGACTTCATCTGGCCGGCACAGAACCCGGAACTGATGCAGCAGTTCGCGGCCAAAAAGGCCACCGTGCTGGCCATCGACTCCTTGCCGCGCACGCTGTCCCGCGCCCAGAAGATGGACGCCCTGACCTCCCAGGCCGGCGTCGCCGGCTACCGGGCAGTGATCGAGGCGGCCAACGCCTTCGGCCGCTTCTTCAACGGTCAGGTCACCGCCGCCGGCAAGGTACCGCCAGCCAAGGTCTTCATCGCCGGCGCCGGCGTCGCCGGTCTCGCCGCGATCGGCACGGCGGCCAGCCTGGGCGCCATCGTGCGCGCCAACGACACCCGCGCCGAAGTGGCCGACCAGGTGGTGTCGCTCGGCGGCGAATTCGTCAAGGTCGATTACGAGGAAGAAGGTTCCGGCGGCGGCGGTTACGCCAAGGTAATGAGCGAGGGCTTCCAGCAGGCCCAGCGCGAGATGTACGCCAGGCAGGCGCGGGAGGTGGATATCATCATCACCACCGCGTTGATCCCGGGCAAGCCCGCGCCCCGGCTGATCACCGCCGAGATGGTGCAGAGCATGAAGCCGGGCAGCGTGATCGTTGACATGGCGGCCGAGCGCGGCGGCAACTGCGAGCTGACCGAGGCCGGCAAAACGGTGGTGAAGCACGGCGTGACCATCGTCGGCTACACCGACCTGGCGTCCCGCCTGGCCAAGCAATCGTCCACGCTGTACGCCACCAACCTGTTCCGGTTGACCGAGGAGCTGTGCAAGACCAAGGACGGCATCATCGACGTCAACATGGATGACGAGGCAATTCGCGGCCTGACCGTGATCAAGGAAGGCAGCATCACCTGGCCGCCCCCGCCGCCCAAGCCATCCGCCGCACCGCCCGCAGCCAAGCCGGCGGCAGTCGCGCCGGCGGCGAAGAAGGGTGGCCACGGCCACGGCGCCGCCAGCGAACCCATGGCGGCCGGCAAGCTGGCCATCATGTTCGGTGTCGCCGCCGCGCTGTTCTGGTTCGTCGGCGCCAATGCGCCACAGGCCTTCCTCGCCCACTTCACGGTCTTCGTGCTGGCCTGCTTCGTCGGCTACATGGTGGTGTGGAACGTGACGCCGGCCCTGCACACTCCGCTGATGAGCGTGACCAACGCCATTTCCAGCATCATCTGCATCGGCGCCCTGGTGCAGATCGCGCCGCCGCTGGCCGGCGGCCTGCCGCCGGAGCCGTGGATACGCTGGCTGGCCGTCGGCGGCATCGCCCTTACCGCCGTCAACATGTTCGGCGGTTTCGCCGTGACCCAGCGCATGCTGGACATGTTCCGCAAATAAACCAGGAGACACGACATGTCTGGAAATCTGGCAACCGTCTCCTACATCGGAGCAACCATCCTCTTCATCCTCAGCCTCGGCGGGCTGTCGAATCCCGAGACCTCGCGCCGCGGCAACCTGTTCGGCATGATAGGCATGACCATCGCCGTGCTGGCCACGGTGTTCGGCCCGCGCGTGACGGCGGCCGGCATCCCCTGGATCGTCGGCTCCATGGTGGTCGGCGGTGCTGTCGGCCTGTATGCGGCGAAAGTGGTCAAGATGACGCAGATGCCCGAGCTCGTCGCCTTGATGCATAGCCTGGTTGGCCTCGCGGCCTGCCTGGTCGGCTTCGCCAGCTACATCGATACCTCGGCGCCACTCGCCGGCGCCGAAAAGACCATCCACGAGCTGGAAATCTACATCGGCATCCTGATCGGCGCGGTGACATTCTCC
>CAZGQB010000364.1:0-2568 GCA_964527055.1 uncultured Sulfuritalea sp. | reverse complement strand
GGCACGTGTGGATCTCAGACTTCTCGCGCTGAAACATCGCCTTCTCCTTCCGAAGTTCGTTGGATGCCGGCTCGGGTGGCCGCGATAGTGTCGCAGCCCGAGAGGCCGAGGACCGCCATCGTCAACACGATCGAAGGGAACTTACGCATGTCGGTTTCTCCGATGAAGGTCGGGCGGGGTGGCGGTGGCAAGCGGGTTGGGCGTACTCGCTGCCAGGGGCTCGCGGGTTGTGCGGGCGGTGACCGCGCCCACCAGGGAATACTTCAGGCCCTTGCCGAGCAGCAGCGCGCCGAACACCTCCGGCCACGGCAGGCCCAGCAGCGCCGCGAGGACCAGTGCCGGCGTCTGGGCGAACGGCGATGCAGCGACGGCGGCCAAGGTGACGAAGCCGTAGGTGGAGACCCAGCCCACCAGGTGCAGCCAGTGTTTCGACGCTGCCAGCTGCGGCAGGCGCTCGTTGATCCAGGCGCTGCCGAAGTGGCCCAGGAGGTGCGTGAACAGCGCACCCGCAGCCGCGCTGCCGAGCACCGACCACAGCACCACGGCGCGCCAGCGGCGCGGGTTCAATGCCACCAGGGCCATCACCACCGGGCCGGTCGGAATCGACAGGCTCAGGGTCGCAGCCGCCGACAGAGCCGCCGCGAGCGGCGGGAACCACCAGCGGTCCGCGTACGGGAACAGCCGTCCCACCCAACGCCGAATGCCCAGGTTGTGGCCGAACTCGAGGGCGCGCGCGATCAGTCGCATGACCGCCCCTCTCGAGATGCGCTTGCGTCCAGGGCTGCGTCGAGGGATTCGCGCCGGCGAGCATCATCCGTCATGGTCCCGCTCCGACGCCGCGAACTGCACGATTTCGTCGTCGCGCGCCGCGCCCCACAGCGCGTAGGCCGCCCCGGCGCCGAACAGCAGCATGAGCGCGGCCAGTCCGAAGGGCGCCACCGGATGCAACGCGAACAGCGATCCGGCGCTGAAGGATCCGAGCGCCTGCCCCAGGTTGCCGGCCGCGGCCTGCCGGCCCAGGAGGGCACCGGGCTCGGAACGATCGCGCTCGAGCAACTCATAGGACAGCACGGGCCCGATCAGGCCGATGCCGCTGCCGACGACGGCGATCAGACTGACCAGCGCGCCGGCGCCGGCGACCACCGCCGTGAAGCTCAGCGCGAGCGCGGAGACGGCAAAGGTGGCAGCCACCCAGCGCTGATCGATGCGGCGCCGCACTGCCGGCAAGAGCAGCATCGACTGCGCGCCGAGCATCGCGACGCTGCAGGTGACGAACATGACCGCCAGCGCGCTGCCGGACAGCCCGAGCGTCTGCGCGCCGAAGAGCGTGAAGCCGACCTCGAAGGTGCCGACGGCGAACGAGGCCAGCGCGGCGAGGACCATCGAGGCGAGCACGAAGCGGCGACGCTGGACGGTCGTTTCTGCCGCCGAGGCCGCCGCCGCGGCGCTGCTGGAGCGCGCGAGCCCCGCCGGCGTCAGCAGCAGGATCGGGATGCCCGCGGCCGCGATCAGAAGCGCGGGCCAGCTCAGCATGCTCGGCATTTGGCCGACACTCATGCCCATGACCGGACCGGCGAGCCAGGCCCCGAACACGGGCCCCGCCAAGAACCCGAGGAACGAAGCGCCGCCGAGCAGCACGAAGCGACGGCTGCGATCGACCGGCGTGCTGACGTCGGCGATGTAGGCCTGCGCCGTCGGCATGATGGCCGCCGCGCCCGCTCCGGCCAGCAGGCGCGCGGCATAGACGGTGCCGAGATTGGGCGCCAGCGCGGAGGCCGCACTGCCGACCAGAAACGCGGCGAACCCTGCCATCAGGACCATCGCCCTGCCGTGTCGATCCGACCAACGGCCCCAGGTCGGCGCAAACACGAACAGCGCGAACGTGTAGACGCCGCCCAGCATGCCGACGTGCCAGGCCAGCCGCTGGGGCGCGTCCGGGCCGAGGTAGCGCGCCAGGTAGGGCTGGACCAGCGGCAACCCGGCGCCGTAGCCCAGCGCGACGATGAACACCACCACGCCGAGCAGCGCCATCGCCCGGACGCCATCGCGTGCCTCGGCCGAGGACGCCAGCGGGATGCCAGGTGCGTGCACGGGTTCAGGCGGACGCGGCCGCGCCCGCTCGGGCGGCGACAGGGGACGCGCCGCCGGCATCGATCCTGCGGATGCCCGTGAGCCGGGTGCGCTTGAGCAGCAGCGCATTGACGGCCACCAGTGCCGAACTGCCCGACATCGCGATCGCCGCCACTTCCGGGCTGATCGTGAACGGGTAGAAGACACCGGCGGCGAGCGGGAAGGCGACCACGTTGTAGGCCACCGCCCACCACAGGTTCTGATGCATCTTGCGCAGCGTCGCGCGCGACAGCTCGATCGCGCCGACGACATCGAGCGGGTCGCTCTTCATCAGCACGACATCGGCGCTTTCCATCGCCACGTCGGTGCCCGCGCCGATGGCAAAGCCGACATCGGCCTGCGTCAGCGCCGGGGCGTCGTTGATGCCGTCGCCGACCATGCCGACCTTCTTTCCCTGGGCCTGAAGCTCCTTGACCTTGGCGGCCTTTTCGCCAGGCA
>CAZGQB010000363.1:0-2579 GCA_964527055.1 uncultured Sulfuritalea sp. | reverse complement strand
GTGCCGGTCGACGCGGCCCACATCTTGAACATGTCTTCCGATGTCACCTGATACGTGGTATGCCAATGGGCGATACCGCCGCTGACGTGGCGCTGCAGGACTTCGTAGGCAAGTTTGATGTCCATCTGCAGCTTAGTGCGCTGCCAGTACTGTTTGATGGCCTCGTGTCCCCGCTGGGTTGCGAACGGGGTGTTGCGATAGCTGCCGTCGGTGGCGAACAGGGATGCCAGCAGGTTTTCGTCGCTGGTTTCCCATGCCCGCTTGTAGTTTTCCATGAATTCGTCGATGTCCATGCGCTTTCTCCTTCGGTGAGGAGCCGAATGATGCCGTAACGCGATGAAACGCTGTGATAAAATTTGGTCCGTTCGAATGGCAGGGCGCACCGCGTGATTTTCGCGTGAACCGTGCGCCCTGTTGCTTTTCTGGAGTAGCGCAATGCCGGTGATTACCCTGCCCGATGGATCTAAACGCGAATATCCACAGCCGCTGACGGTGGCGGAAGTCGCGGCCTCGATCGGCGCCGGACTGGCCAAGGCTGCGATTGCCGGCCGGGTCGACGGCGTGCTGGTCGATACCTCGTTCCCGATCGAACGCGACGTGCAGCTCGCCATCGTCACCGACAAGGATGCCGATGGCCTGGAAATCATCCGGCACTCGACTTCGCATCTGATGGCTTATGCGGTCAAGGAGATGTTTCCCGAGGTGCAGGTGACCATCGGGCCGGTGATCGAAAACGGGTTCTACTACGACTTTGCCTGCAAGCGACCGTTCACGCCGGAAGACCTGGAGGCCATAGAAAAGCGCATGGCCGAACTGGCAAAGAAGGATTTTCCGGTCAAGCGGGAAGTCTGGCCGCGCGACAAGGCGGTGGAGTTCTTCAAGTCCATCGGCGAGCACTACAAGGCGGAACTGATCGCGGCGATTCCGTCGGACGAGGATGTCTCGCTCTACCGCGAGGGCGAGTTCATCGACCTGTGCCGCGGCCCGCACGTGCCGTCCACCGGCAAGCTCAAGCACTTCAAGCTGATGAAGGTGGCCGGCGCATATTGGCGCGGCGACTCGAAGAACGAACAGTTGCAGCGCATCTACGGCACGGCCTGGGCGAAGAAGGAGGAACTCGACGCCTATCTGCACATGCTCGAAGAGGCCGAGAAGCGCGACCACCGCAAGCTGGGCCGGCAACTTGATCTGTTTCACGTGCAGGAAGAGGCACCCGGCATGGTGTTCTGGCATCCGCATGGGTGGACCGTCTGGCAGGAGGTCGAGCAGTACATGCGGCGCGTCTATCGCGACAACGGTTACCAGGAAGTACGCTGCCCGCAAATCCTCGACCGCACGCTGTGGGAGCGTTCCGGCCATTGGGAGCACTTCAAGCAGAACATGTTCACGACCGAATCGGAGAGCCGCGATTACGCCGTCAAGCCGATGAACTGCCCGGGGCACGTACAGATTTTCAACACCGGGGTGCGCTCCTATCGCGAGCTGCCGCTGCGTTACGGCGAGTTCGGCTCCTGCCATCGCAACGAGCCCTCGGGAGCGCTGCACGGCGTGATGCGCGTGCGCGCCTTCACCCAGGACGACGGCCACATCTTTTGCACCGAAGACCAGATCCAGTCCGAAGTCACGGCCTTCAACGACCTGCTGCGCAAGGTGTATGCCGACTTCGGCTTTCACGATGTCGCCGTCAAGCTCGCCTTGCGCCCGGATGGGCGGGTGGGCGAGGACCATCTCTGGGACAAGGCGGAAAATGCGCTGCGGGCGGCGCTCACGGCCAGCGGCTTGGCCTGGGAGGAACTGCCGGGCGAAGGCGCGTTTTACGGTCCCAAGATCGAATTCCACATCAAGGATGCCATCGGCCGCTCCTGGCAGTGTGGCACCGTGCAAGTGGATTTCTCCATGCCCGGCCGCCTCGGTGCCGAGTTCGTCGGCGAGGACAACAGCCGCCACACGCCGGTGATGCTGCACCGCGCGATCCTCGGCTCGCTGGAGCGCTTCATCGGCATCCTGGTGGAAAACCACGCCGGAGCCTTCCCGCTGTGGCTGGCGCCGGTACAGGCGGTGGTGATGAACATCTCGCAAGCGCAAACGGATTACGCGGAAAATGTGGCAAAAATGCTGCGCGAGGCCGGCTTGCGCGTCGAGAGCGATTTGCGCGGCGAGAAAATAAACTATAAAATACGCGAACATAGCTTGTTGAAGCGGCCTTATCTGGTTGTCGTGGGTGACAAGGAAAAGGCCGCAGGGTTGGTCGCTTTGCGTGCCCGGGGCAATCAGGATCTCGGGCAGATGTCCCCCCAGGCCTTGATTGAGCGGCTGCTGCAGGAACAATGCAGCAGAAGCGCAACGGTCTGATTTTTTTTAATTTTTGGAGATTTGAACCATCGCTCAGGATAAATCGCAGCGTCTCAACGAAGAGATCACCACCCCCGAGGTTCGCCTGGTCGGGGAAGGCGGAGAACAACTGGGCATAGTCCCGATTCGTCAGGCGCTGGCGCTGGCCGAGGAGGCCGGTGTGGATCTGGTGGAAATCGCACCCATGGCGGTGCCCCCGGTCTGCAAGATCATGGACATCGGCAAGT
>CAZGQB010000362.1:0-2582 GCA_964527055.1 uncultured Sulfuritalea sp. | reverse complement strand
ATGCGGTTCCTGGCATCGACGTACACCAGATCGGGTTCGAAGTTCTGCAATTCGATCTCGTTCATCGTGGCATAGGTGGCGATGATCAGCAGGTCGCCGGCGGCGGCCTTGCGCGCGGCGGCGCCATTGACCGAAACGGTCCCGCTGCCGCGATCGGCGCGAATGGCGTAGGTGGTGAAACGCTCGCCGTTGTTCACGTTGTAGATGTCGATCTGCTGGTATTCCTTGATGTCGGCGGCATCGAGCAGGTTCTCGTCGATGGCGCAGGAACCCTCGTAGTGCAGTTCGGCGTGGGTCACGGTGACCCGGTGCAGCTTGGACTTGAGCATCGTGCGTTGCATTGTCAGACCTTTCTCATGCAAAGGCGGCAATAAATCAGGAACGCTCTCGCAGGAGCGATGTTCCCGTCTCGTTCGCTTCTGGCGCACCGCCGGCATGAGCGCATCGCGGTGGCCTAAACTTCCAGATTGTCGATGAGGCGCGTGCTTCCCAAACGCGCCGCCGCCAGCACCACCAATCCGGAATCGTGAGCGGACGGAGATTGTAGATCAAGTTTTTTGCGGAAGGCAACATAATCGGGAAGCCAACCGTTCATTCTTAATATATCCATGGCCTTGGCTTCGAGCTGCGGGTAGTCCCGGGCGCCGCCGCGAACTTCGGTAACCAGATCGGCGAGCACCCGGTACAGGCGCGGCGCCTCGGCGCGTTCGGCTTCCGTCAGGTAGCCGTTGCGCGACGACAGCGCCAGGCCGTCAGGCGCACGCACCGTCTCGCCGGGAATGACCTCGATCGGCATACCGAACTCGCGTACCATGGCGGACAGCACCATGAATTGCTGGTAATCCTTCTTGCCGAACAGCGCCGCCTGGGGCTGGACGATGGAGAAGAGCTTCATGACCACGGTGGCGACGCCGCGAAAATGGCCGGGCCTGAACTCGCCCTCGAGGATGCTGGCGTGCTCGGCCGGCGGCTCGATGTAATACGACTGCGCTTGCGGATACAACTCGACCTCGGCCGGCGCGAAGAGATGGTCGACGCCCGCCTCGACCATCCGCTGGCAATCGGCCTCGAAGGTGCGCGGATACTTGTCGAAGTCTTCGCCGGGCCGGAACTGCAGGCGGTTGACGAAAATCGACGCGACCACGGCGTTGCCGTGGGCGCGCGCCTGCCGCATCAGCGCGATGTGGCCGTCATGGAGGTTGCCCATGGTCGGCACGAACACCACGCGGCCGGCCGTCCTCATCGCGGCGCGCACGCCGGCTATGGTTTCGTGGATCTGCATCTTGGAATTGTTTAACGTGAGGCTGCGAAATGGGTCGCTGGTAATGTCGAGCGTAGCGAGCCGTCGAGGAACCCCCCTTGAGGGGGGCGAAGGGGGGTGGGCCGAGTTTGCTCGCCTATGGACCGGCAAGGATGCAAGCGCTTCATGATCTGCAGGTGGTTGTCGAAGCCACGGGCGTCAGATTATCAGTAGCTGTGCTCGGCGCCGGGATAACTGCCGTCCTTGACGGCGGCGACATAGGCCTTGACGGCGCCTTCGATGCTCTGCGCCTCGGCCATGAAGTCGCGCACGAAGCGGCCCTTCTTCCCCGGGTAGAGCCCCAGCATGTCGTGCAGCACCAGCACCTGGCCGTCGCAGTCCCTGCCGGCGCCGATGCCTATCGTGGCGCAGGCGGTGAGCTGGCGCGTGATCTCGCCGGCGAGCGCGGCAGGCACCATCTCCAGCACCATCAGCGCGGCGCCGGCCTCCTCCAGCGCGCGGGCTTCGCGCTTCATGCGGGAGGCCGAGGCGTCGTCCCGCCCCTGCACCCGGTAGCCGCCCAGCGCATGCACCGACTGCGGCGTGAGGCCGATGTGGGCGCAGACCGGGACGCCGCGCTCGACCATGAAATGCACGGTCTCGGCCATCACCTCGCCGCCTTCCAGCTTGACCATTTCGGCGCCGACCGCCAGCAGCTTGCCGGCGTTGCGGATCGCCTGCTCCTTCGACTCGTGGTAGGCGCCGAACGGCAGGTCGGCCACCAGCATCGGCCGGCTCGGCAGGGCCGCGACGCAGGCGGTGTGATAGACCATGTGTTCCATGGTCACCGGCAGGGTCGAGGTCTGGCCCTGGATCACGTTGCCCAGCGAATCGCCGACCAGCATCACATCCACGCCGCAGCGGTCTTCCAGCGCGGCGAAACTGGCGTCGTAGCAGGTCAGCATGGCGATCTTTTCGCCCTCGCGCTTCATGCGCGCGAGCTCGGGCAGGGTGATCGGCTTGTTGCTGGCTAAGTAGGTCATGGGCTGCGAAAGATGAAATAAACGGCGCCTAGGATACACAAACCCGCCCAAAGATAATCAAGCTTGAGCGGTTCCTGCATGTAGAACACCACGAACGGGACGAAAACGGTGAGGGTGATCGCCTCCTGCATGATCTTCAGTTGGCCCAGCGACAGCTCCTGGTGGCCGATGCGATTGGCCGGCACCTGCAGCAGGTATTCGAACAGCGCGATGCCCCACGAGGCCAGCGCGGCGATCCACCACGGCCGGTCGTTGAGGTTTCTCAGGTGCGCATACCAGGCGAAGGTCATGAAGACATT
>CAZGQB010000361.1:0-2595 GCA_964527055.1 uncultured Sulfuritalea sp. | reverse complement strand
ACCAGGTTCAGCGCGACGCTGTAGGCCGCTTCCGCGGGTACCGGATTCAGGGCCCTTTCGATCGCATCCCTGGCCTTGAGCTGGGTGTCGGTATCGGCCAGGCGCACGCGCACGCTGTTGAGGTCGAGCGACACTCCCTGCGGAGAGACCGACGCCGCCTTGAGTGCCGACTCCACCTGTGCCATGAGCTTGGTGTCGACCTTGTGCGTGGACTTGACGCTGGCGACCTGCACGGCCGGCACCTCGCCGAAGAAGTTGGGCAGGGTGTAGAGCAGCCCGAGCACCAGCGCGATCAGCACCGTGGCGTTTTTCCAGAGGGGATAACGGTTCATGGCATTTTGGCCGGCTCCCGCGTCAGCGGGGCCAACCCGGGGAAATTACAGGTTTTTCAGGGTGCCCTTGGGCAGCAGCGCACCCACGGCGTTCTTCTGCACGGTAATCACGACCGGGCCATCCTTGCCTTCCGCCACTTCCAGGCTGAGGTAGTTCTCGCCCACTTTGGCGATGCGGCCGGTAATCCCGCCCTGGGTCACCACTTCGTCGCCCTTGGCCAGCTCGCTGACCATTTTCTGTTGTTCCTTGGCTTTCTTCATTTGCGGCCGGATCATGACGAACCACAGGACGACAAACATCAGCACGATGGGCAGCATCCCCATCAGGCCCCCGGTTGGATCGGCGGCGGCCCCGGCCGCTTGCGCGTAAGCATTTGAAATCAGCACCATGAATCTCCAAGAGTGTCGGAAAAAAAGCTGCCGAATTATACCTGCTCGCCGGCTCGTGCCCGATGGAAGCGGCGACTGAACCCGGCAAAGTCGCCCCGCTCGACAGCGGCACGCATTTCCGCCATCAAGGTCTGGTAGTAATGCAGATTGTGGAGGGTATTGAGCCGGGCCCCCAGGATTTCGCCGACACGATGCAGGTGATGCAGGTAGGCACGCGTGAAATTGCGGCAGGTATGGCAGCCACAGGAGTCGTCCAGCGGCCGGGTATCGGCCTTGTATTGCGCGTTCTTGATCTTGATGTCGCCATGGCGGGTGAACAGCCAGCCGTTGCGGGCATTGCGCGTCGGCATCACGCAGTCGAACATGTCGATGCCCAGGCCGACGGCATACACCAGGTCTTCCGGCGTGCCGACGCCCATCAGGTAGCGCGGCTTGTCCGCGGGCAGACGCGGCGCCGTGTGGGCAAGGATGCGTGCCATTTCCTCCTTGGGTTCGCCGACCGACAGGCCGCCGATGGCAAAGCCGTCGAAACCGATGTCGACCAGCCCCGCCAGCGATTCGTCGCGCAGCGGCTCGTGCATGCCGCCCTGTACGATGCCGAACAGGGCATTGGCGTTTTGCAGCCGGTCATGCTCGTCGCGCGAGCGCCGCGCCCAGCGCAGGCTCAGGCGCATCGACGCCGCCGCGGTGGCGAGATCCGCCGGATACGGCGTGCATTCGTCGAAGATCATCGCGATGTCGGAATTCAGCACATGCTGGATGCGCATCGATTCCTCCGGCGTCAGGAACAGCCGGTCCCCGTTGATCGGCGACGCAAACCTGACGCCCTCTTCGCTGATCTTGCGCAGGTCGCCCAGGGAAAACACCTGGAAGCCCCCCGAATCGGTCAGGATCGGGCCGCTCCAGCCCATGAAGCGATGCAGGCCGCCATGCGCCGCGATCACCTCCAGCCCCGGCCGCAGCCAGAGATGGAAGGTATTGCCGAGCACGATCGAAGCGCCGATGCCGACGAGTTCTTCCGGAGACATGGCCTTGACCGTGCCGTAGGTACCCACCGGCATGAAAGTCGGCGTCGGCGCCACGCCGTGGGCCAGCGTCAGCGTGCCGCGCCGTGCGGCGCCGTCGGTGGCAAGCAGTGCGAAGTTCATCGCGGTGACCGCCTGCAGAGCAGCATGGCATCCCCGTAGCTGAAGAAACGATAGCGGGCGGCAATCGCATGTTGGTAGGCGGCACGAATTTCCTCCATGCCGGCAAATGCCGCGACCAGCATCAGCAAGGTGGATTTCGGCAGGTGGAAATTGGTGATCAGCATATCCACGATCCTGAATTCAAAGCCGGGCGTGACGAACAGCGCCGTCTCGCCGGCGCCGACTTTTACGTTTCCATCCAGCGCAGCCGATTCCAGCACGCGCAGCGAGGTGGTGCCGACCGCCACGATGCGTCCGCCACGCGCCCGGGTCGCCGCGATGGCGTCGGCCGTGGCTTGCGGCAAGTGGTAGCGCTCGGTATGCATGCGATGCTGCGCGAGGTCGCTGACCCGCACCGGCTGGAAGGTTCCGGCACCGACGTGCAGGGTGACATGGGCGATTTCGACGCCTTTCCCGCGCAGCCTGGAAAACAGGTCGCCATCAAAATGCAGGCCCGCCGTCGGCGCGGCGACCGAGCCTTTTTCGCGCGCATACACGGTCTGGTAGCGTTCCTCATCCGGAGCTCCCGCCACGCGCTCGATGTAGGGCGGCAACGGCAAGCGGCCGTAGCGCTCGACCAGCTCGGCGGCGTCGCCGGAAAACTGCAGCCGGTAGAACTCGCCATCGCGTCCCAGCACCTCGACATCGAAAGCATCCTCCAGCCGCAGGCGTGTGCCCGGTTGCGG
>CAZGQB010000360.1:0-2611 GCA_964527055.1 uncultured Sulfuritalea sp. | reverse complement strand
GAGCACTGCTCCGCGCTGCCGAAGCCGGCTTGCCATGCAGGGCAAGCCGTGGGCGGAGGAGCCCGAAGGGCGACGACGGGTGACATGAGCAGCGCGGAATGCCACGCCGTCCCGATCACCTACGCACTTCAAACTAACAAACGGTTTCATCGATTTTCCAATGCATGCAGCGCAACCCACGCCTGTCCCAAGGCCAGCCCCGCATCGCCGGGTACCAGCTTGATCGGCGCCAGCACTCGCAGTCCAAGAGCTTCCAATTCACGACGCAGGCCGACCGCCAACAGACGGTTGAAGAAACAGCCGCCGCCAAGCGCCACGGTTTCGATTCCCGCCGCCGCACAGGCTCGCGCAGTCCATTCCGCCAATGCCGCCACCAGCGTCGCATGAAACAGCGCGGCACCCTGCTCCGCATCGCGCTGGCCGGCGAGCTCGCCCAGCAGCGGGCGCAGGTCGAGCACACCGGCATCGAGCCGCCAGCCATCGGCCATCGCCGGCGGCCAGCCGCCGGCCTCGATGTGCCGCGTGGCGGCCTGTTCAAGCTTGATCGCCGCTTCGGCATCCATGTCCATTTTCAGGCACAAGCCGAGCAATCCAGAAGCGGCATCGAACAGGCGGCCGGCGCTCGAGGTACGCGGACAGTTCAGCTTCTTCTCCAGCATCGCCAGCACCGTGGCGACGGCCGGCTCGTCGGGATAGCGCACATGCACCTCATTGCCGCGCCCGAGGTCGTGCAGCACAGCGACGGCCATGCGCCAGGGTTCGCGCGCGGCGCGATCGCCGCCGGGCAGCGCCAGCGGCGCGAGATGGCCGAGGCGCTCGAAGCGCGCGCCATCCACCTTCAGCAGCTCACCGCCCCAGGGCGTGTTGTCGGTGCCCAAGCCCACTCCGTCCAGCGCCAGTCCGATCACCGGGCCGCATTCGCCATGCTCGGCACAGACCGAGGCGATGTGCGCGTGGTGGTGTTGCACCGGCACGGCGGGGACGCCCAGCCGTGCGGCGATACCGGCGGCATGGCGCGAGGAATGGAAATCCGGATGCAGGTCGTGGGCGATCGCCGCCGGCGCGCCCAGCCAGGCCAACAAAGTCTCGGCCTCCTCCTCATGGGCGATGCAGGCTTCCGGCGTATTCAGGTCGCCGACCACGCGCGACATCCGTACCTCGCCGCCCTTGACGCCGCACAGCGCATTCTTGAACCAGGCGCCCGCCGCCAGCACCGGCGCGGCGCCGGCGAAGTGACCACCGAGCGGGATTGCCGCTGCGCTCATCGAGCGCCGAGCTGGGCTTCGAGTTCGGCCACCCGCCGCTTCAGCGCATCGACGGTCGCCAGCTTCTTCGTCACCGTGTCGCGGGCGCCGACTTCTATCCAGGCCAGCCACTCGTCCATGCCCTGCCCCGTGGTCGCCGAAACCTGAATCACTTCGATTCCGGGATTGACGCGGCGGGCGAATTCGATCGCGGCATCGACCTTGAAGCTGAGGTACGGCAGCAGGTCGCACTTGTTGAGCAGCATCAGCGTCGCGGCGCGGAACATGTCCGGGTACTTGAGGGGCTTGTCCTCGCCCTCGGTGACCGAGAGGATCACCACCTTATGCGCCTCGCCAAGATCGAAGGCCGCCGGGCAGACCAGGTTGCCGACGTTTTCCACCATCAGCAGCGAATCCTCGGGCAGGTCGAGCTTCTCCATGGCGTGGCCGACCATGTGGGCATCCAGGTGGCAGCCCTTGCCGGTGTTGATCTGGATGGCCGGTGCGCCGGTGGCGCGGATGCGTTCGGCATCCTGGCTGGTCTGCTGGTCGCCTTCGATCACGGCTACCGAGGCCTTGCCCCTGAGCATCTCGATGGTCTTGCACAAGAGCGTAGTCTTGCCCGAGCCGGGGCTGGACACGAGATTCAGGGTGAAAATGCCGCGCTCGGCCAGGCGCTCGCGGTTCTGCTTCGCATAGGCGTTGTTCTTGGCCAGGATGTCCTGCTCGATCTGCACCATGCGCCGCGCACCCATCCCCGGCGCGTGGGCATGGGCCGGCGCATAGCGGTATTCGTGGGTGTGCGCGTGTTCGTGGGCATGATCGTCCTCGTGGGCATGGCCGTGACTGTGACGCGTGCCGTCGGCATGCACATGCTCATGCTCGTGGTCGGCGTTTTCGCCGTCTATCTTCACCTCACCGGCGCCGCAGCCGCATGTCGTGCACATTCGCTTCTCCTAAGCCACTTCAAGTTCCTTGACCCGCATTTCGGTACCCCCGGTCACCTGCATCTGGTGGCCACCGCACTGCGGACATGCGCCGAATACCTCCGCCATCGGCATCGTGCGGGCGCAGGCCATGCACCAGCCAGTGCCGGGCACGGCGATGATCTCCAGCGTCGCTCCGGCGGCGATGCTGTCACGCGTGACGGCATCGAAACAAAATTTCATGGCCTCGACTTCGACCCCGGAAAGCTGCCCGATCTCCAGCCAGACCGCGCTGACCCGGGCAAAGTCCTGTTCGCGCGCCGCGTCTTCGATCAATTGCAGCACCCCGCTTTCACGCGCCAGCCCCGCCAGGCGGTTGGCGTCGCGCCCGCAGCCGGGCGGCTGGCAGTCCAGCAGGGCCCCGCCCCCGGCGGCGCGGTA
>CAZGQB010000359.1:0-2617 GCA_964527055.1 uncultured Sulfuritalea sp. | reverse complement strand
TGCAGGCGCATCGGCACCGGATCGTAGAGCGTGACGCCGTCGGCGATGGCTGCGGCCGCCTTGCGCGCGGCGGCGAGGAAGGCCAGCGCCTGCTCCATGGACCGCGCTTCGGCGCGCAGCATTGCCTGGAAGCTGAAGGGCGGAAAGCCGGCAATGCGCCGTTCGCCCAACTGGCTTTGCGCGAAGCGCACGTAGTCGTGGTCGATCAGCGCCCGGTACAGCGGGTGGTCGGGATACTCGGTCTGGATCAGCACTTCGCCGGGCAGGTCGGCGCGCCCGCTGCGGCCGCCGACCTGCATCAGTTGCGCGAAGAGCCGCTCCGGGGCGCGGAAGTCGGCGGCGAACAAGGCCGCGTCGGCGCCGACCGCGCCGACCAGGGTGAGCAGCGGGAAATCGTGGCCCTTGGCCAGCATCTGGGTGCCGACCAGGATGTCGGCCTCCCCCGCATGGATGGTGGCGAGCAAGGCCTGCCATTTCTTCGGCGTGCTCGCCGAGTCGCGGTCGATGCGCAAGACGCGGGCTGCGGGGAAGCGTTCGACGAGCATGGCTTCGAGGCGCTGCGTGCCGCGCCCGAAGGGCAGCAGGTCGACGTTGCCGCAATCGGGGCAGGCGCGCGGGATGGCGGTCTCGAAGCCGCAGTGGTGGCAGCGCAGGCGCTTGTCGGCCAGGTGCAGCACCAGGTTGGCGGCGCAGCGCCGGCAGCGCGAGATCCAGCCGCAGGGCGGGCAGGCCAGCACCGGCGCATAGCCGCGCCGGTTGAGGAAGACCAGGCTCTGCTCGCCGCGGTCGAGGCGGCTTTGCAGTCCGGCCAGCAGTGCGGCCGAAAGGCCTTCCCGCAATTTCTCGCGCCGCGTGTCGACGATGCGCACCGCGGGCATGGCGTCGGCCACGGCGCGCTCGGGCAGTTCCAGCATTGCATAGCGCCCGGTGCTAGCGTGGTGGAAGGTCTCCAGCGAAGGCGTGGCGGAACCGAGCACGATGGGGATGTTCGATTGATGCGCGCGCCAGATCGCCACGTCGCGCGCGGAGTAACGCAGGCCTTCCTGCTGCTTGAACGAGGCGTCGTGTTCCTCGTCGACGATGATCAGTTGCAGGCGCAGCAGCGGCATGAACACGGCGAGCCGGGTGCCGAGCACGATCTCGGCGCGTCCGGCGTGTGCCTCGAGGAAGCCCCGCGCGCGCGCCGCGTCGGCCATGCCGCTGTTGGCGCAGACGACATGCGCGGCGGGGAAGCGTGACGCGACGCGACCTTCGAGCTGCGGCGTCAGGGCGATCTCCGGCACCAGCATCAGCGCCTGGCCGCCGCGCGCGAGCACGGCATCGATGGCGCGCAGATAGACTTCGGTCTTGCCGCTGCCGGTTACGCCGTGCAGCAGCATGACGTGGAAGCCGGCGGTGTCGAAAATGGCGCAGACCGCTGCCTGCTGCGCCGGCATCAGTTGGGGTAGCGGGGGCTGATGAACTGCGTCAAAAGTCGGCGCTGGCGATGCGGCGATTTTGGCCGCAGGCTTCTTGATGCGCGGCAGCTTGCCGCGTCGCAGCATCGGCGGCAGGGCGAAGGAAGTCACTTCGCCGAGCGGGGTCTGGTAGTAGCGTGCGCAAAAATCGCAGAGCGCGAGCCACTCGGCGGGCAATGGCGGCATGTCGCGCAGGATCGCGGCAACTTCTTTCAGCTTGGCATCCGGCTGCCGGCTCGCCGTCGCCAGCTCGATGATCACCCCGGTCCGCAAACCCTTGCCGAAAGGCACGGTAACGCGCCGGCCGATATCGCTTTCAACGGCGTCCGGCGCCAGGTAGTCGAAAAGCTTTGGCAGGGGCAAGTCAAGGGCAACGCGAACGATGTTCATGCCACGTCAGATGTTTGCGGGTCAATGCTCGACAAAACCTTCGCATAAGCCTTCAACCCGTTGCCACATATAAGAAAATAGCTTACCCACAAATTCTGTGGATAACTTTGTGAGTAAGGGCCCGGCAAAAACCCTAAGTGACCGTCGGGCAAAGGCATTTTCATCTCTGTGCAATATTTGAACAAAATAATATTGTTCAAAAACAGTTGGTTAATTCAATGCCGGTGGTAGACCCCAGCGAAATAGGGGCTCTAAGCACGCTTACCAATTTCTGTGAATAAGTCAATAGCCGAAGACTTTTTTCACCTCCTTGGCAAGCCTTGCCGGACGGCCGTTTTCGGGCTGGGGGGTGTCGCAAAGCGCGCCCCCGTTGGCCTGCCAAATCAGCCCCGCGCGGAACCGCGCCGGCTGTGGCTGTGCACGGTGTCAACCAATATTTTTACGTTTTCCGGCGGGGTGAATTGCGAAATGCCGTGGCCGAGATTGAAAACATGCCCACCGCAATTGCGGCTGTCCGCCGCGTCGCTGCCGTAACTGTCCAGCACGCGCCGCGCTTCGGCCGCGACCTTCTCGGGCGTGGCGAACAGGGCCATCGGATCGAAATTGCCTTGCAGTGCAACGCGGTGGCCGATGCGCCGGCGCGCCGCGCCGAGATCGGTGGTCCAGTCGAGGCCCACCGCATCGCAGCCGGTGTCGGCGATCGCTTCCAGCCACTGGCCGCCGCCCTTGGTGAACACGATGCAGGGCACGCGCTCGCCGTCGCGCTCGCG
>CAZGQB010000358.1:0-2619 GCA_964527055.1 uncultured Sulfuritalea sp. | reverse complement strand
GAATCCGACCTGGCGATCATCGACAAGCGCCGGCCGAAGGCCAACGTCTCGGAAGTGATGAACATCATCGGCGAGGTGGAAGGCCGCACCTGCGTCATCATGGACGACATGGTGGATACCGCAGGCACCCTGTGCAAGGCCGCCCAGGCGCTCAAGGAAAACGGCGCCAAGCGGGTGCTGGCCTACTGTACCCACGCCGTGCTGTCGGGCAACGCCGTGCCGCGCATCGCGGAGTCCGAGCTCGACGAGCTGGTCGTCACCGACACCATACCGCTGTCCGACGAGGCCCGCGCCTGCAAGCGCATCCGCCAGATCTCGATCGCCGAACTGATGGCCGAGACCATGCTGCGCATCAGCAACGAGTCATCGGTTTCCTCGCTGTTCATGGACTAGTTTATTTACCCCCCGGCCTGGTCGCGGGCCGGGGATTTCAACCGCAGCACTTTCTGGAGTAAATCATGCAACTCGAATTCAACGCAAACAAGCGCGATGGACAGGGCACCGGAGCGAGCCGCCGCCTGCGTCGCACCGGCCGGGTCCCCGGCATCCTCTACGGCGGTACGGCCGCGCCGCAGCAGATCGACATCGACCACAACGAGCTGTTCCAGCTCCTGCGCAAGGAGACCTTCTATTCCTCCGTGCTCAACGTCAACCTCGAAGGCAAGAAGGAAATGTGCCTGCTGCGCGACGTCCAGCGCCACCCCTACCGCCTGCAGATCCTGCATGTCGATTTCCAGCGCATCGACGCCACGCACACGATCCACCAGAAGGTGCCCCTGCACTTCATCAATGCCGACATCGCCCCCGGCGTCAAGATTGGCGGCGGCATGGTTTCGCACGTCATGAACGACGTCGACGTCAAGTGCCTGCCCGCCGACCTGCCGGCGTTCATCGAGGTAGACCTCAAGGACCTCGCCGCCGGCCAGTCGATCCACGTTTCGCAACTGGCGCTGCCCAAGGGTGTCGAAGTTGTCCATCACGGCGAAGGCGACCCGGTGGTGGCCAGCATCATCATGAAGGGTGGCGGCGCGGTCGAGGAGGAAGCGGAAGCCGCTCCGGCGGCCGTGGCGCCCGCGGCGCCTGCGGCCCCGGCAAAGAAGGCCGAGCGCGTCGACAAGCGTTAAGCGATTGCAAGCGGCTCCGCGCCTGATCGTCGGACTCGGCAACCCCGGGTCCGACTACGCTGAAACCCGGCACAACGCCGGGTTTTGGTTTTGTGAGCGTCTCGCGCACGAGCTGGGCGCGGCATTCGCGCGCGAATCGCGCTACCACGGCCACGTTGCCAGGGCGCGGGTCGGCGGGCAGGACATCTGGCTGCTGATGCCGCAGACCTTCATGAATCGCTCCGGCCAGGCGGTGCAGGCGCTGTCGCATTTCTATCGCATCGAACCCGCCGCAATGCTGGTGGTGCATGACGAGCTCGACATCCCGCCGGGGCAGATGCGCCTCAAGTTCGGTGGCGGCCTCGGTGGCCACAACGGGCTCAAGGACATCACGGCCCACCTTGGTACGCAGGACTACTGGCGCCTGCGCATCGGCATCGGCCATCCCGGCGACCGCGACGAGGTGGTGGATTACGTGCTGAAGCCGCCGCGCCGCGAGGAGCGCGAGGAGATCGACGCCGCACTGGACCGCGCCCTGCTGGCCTGGCCCGTCCTGGCCCGTGGCGAATTCAACGCCGCCACGCAAAGAATCAACTCGAAACCCGCATCCCCGAAGAAAGACGAACCATGAGCCTCAAATGCGGCATCGTCGGCCTGCCCAACGTCGGCAAGTCCACCCTGTTCAACGCCCTGACCAAGTCCGGCATCGCGGCGGAAAACTACCCCTTCTGCACCATCGAGCCCAATGTCGGCATCGTCGAGGTGCCTGATGCGCGCCTGGCCGCCTTGTCCGCCATCGTCAAGCCGCAGAAGATCCAGCCTGCCATCGTCGAGTTCGTCGACATCGCCGGCCTGGTCGCCGGCGCCAGCAAGGGTGAAGGTCTGGGCAACCAGTTCCTCGCCAACATCCGCGAGACCGATGCCGTGGTGCACGTGGTGCGCTGTTTTGCCGACGACAACGTGGTGCATGTGGCCGGCCGCATCGATCCCATGCATGACATCGAGGTGATCGATACCGAACTTGCCCTGGCCGATATGGCGACCGTGGAAAAGGCGCTCAACCGCTATTCCAAACAGGCCAGGGCGGGTGGCGACAAGGAGGCCAGGCTGCTGGTGACGGTGCTGGAAAAGTGCCTGGGCCAGCTGAACGACGGCAAGCCGGTGCGGGCGCTCGATTTGTCAAAGGAGGAGAAGGCAAACCTGCGCCAGTTTTTCCTGATCACCGCCAAACCGGTGCTCTATGTTGCCAACGTCAAGGAAGACGGCTTCGAGAACAATCCCCACCTCGACGTGGTGATCGCCCATGCCGCGAGGGAGGGTGCCGACGTGGTGGCGCTGTGCGCCGCGATCGAGGCCGAGATCGCCGATCTGGCGGACGACGAGAAGCAGATGTTCCTCGCCGACATGGGACTGGAGGAACCGGGCCTCAACCGGCTGATTCGCGCCGGCTATCATCTGCTCGGCCTGCAGACCTACTTCACCGCCGGGGTCAAGGAAGTGCGCGCCTGGACCATCC
>CAZGQB010000357.1:0-2620 GCA_964527055.1 uncultured Sulfuritalea sp. | reverse complement strand
CATCTTGTTGGTCAGGCGGGTCGGGGCGCGAAACTTCATGCCCTTGAAGTCATCCATCGACTTCATCTCTTTCTTGGTCGTGAAAAGAACGCCGGGGCCATGGACATGCACGGCGAGGACATGGACATCCTTGAACTCGTGCTTGGAATGCTGCTGGTAGAAGTCCCACGCTGCGCGGCTGGTGGCCTCTGCGTTGGTCATCATGAAGGGCAGTTCGAAGACTTCCGACATCGGAAAGCGGTTGGCCGAGTAGCCGAGCACCGTCCACACCACGTCGGCGACGCCGTCCTTGGCCTGGTCGTAGAGCTGCGGCGGCGTGCCGCCGAGCTGCATGGCCGGATAGATCTGGCACTTGATGCGGTTGTTGGATTCCTTGCCCAGCTTGGCGCACCAGGGCTCGAAAACGCCCGTGTGAATGAATGTCGTCGGCGACAGGAAGTGGTGCACCTTCAGCGTGACTTCCTGGGCCTGGGCAACAAAAGCGCTGCCGGCGATCGATGCGGCGATCAGGGTTTTTGCGAACAGCTTTTTCATCTAGTTCTCCTCTTTGATGGCGACTGAGCCGCCTTATTTAAGTGACAAACGAATACCACCGGAAGTTCGTGATACCAGATTCAGCGCGACTTATACCACACCGTAGACAAGGTATTGCAAGACTGGCTGTTACTTTCGAAAATGCACTATGTTGCATTAACCTTGCCAATTTAGTCGAACTATACTACAGAACCGCTCGTCAAATTGTTTGATTTCCAGCAATTTATTTCGGTCTTCTGTCGATGACCCGCTTGGCCTTGCCGACCAGGGTGCGCTCCACCTTGTCGGTCTCGACCACATGGACATCCGCGGTAACCCCGACCAGCGACTTGATGTGGTGCTTCACCTCGGCGCCGATTTCCATGCGCTGTTGCGGGCCGATCTTGTCGGACAGGTCGGCGCGGACCTCGACATAGACGTCCAGCTTGTCGAGATGCCCGTCGCGCGAAACCTGCAACTGGTACTGGGCGCACAGATTTGGGTTCTTCAGCAGCACTTCCTCGATCTGCGTCGGGAACACATTGACGCCGCGGATGATCAGCATGTCGTCGCTGCGCCCGGTGATCTTTTCCATGCGCCGCATGGTGCGCGCCGTGCCGGGCAGCAGGCGGCTCAGGTCGCGCGTGCGGTAACGCAGGATGGGCAGCGCCTCCTTCGACAGCGAGGTGAATACCAGTTCGCCGATTTCACCGTCGGGCAGCACCTCGCCGGTTTCCGGATTGATGATCTCCGGGTAGAAATGGTCTTCCCAGATGTGCGGACCGTCCTTGGTCTCGACGCACTCGCACGACACGCCGGGGCCCATGACCTCCGACAGGCCGTAGATATCGACAGCATCGATGCCGAGCCGCTCCTCGATTTCACGCCGCATTTCGTTGGTCCACGGCTCGGCGCCGAAGACACCGACGCGCAAGCTGCTTTCAGTCGGCTTCATGCCCTGCTTGATCATCTCGTCGGCGATGGTCAGCACGTAGGACGGGGTAGACATGATCACTGTCGGCTTGAAGTCCTGGATCAGTTGCACCTGCTTTTCGGTCTGCCCGCCGGACATCGGTATCACCGTGGCGCCCAGGGCCTCGCCGCCGTAGTGGGCGCCGAGGCCGCCGGTAAACAGGCCGTAGCCATAGGAGTTGAGGATGATGTCGTCGGCGCTGCAGCCGGCGGCGCGCAGGGAACGCGCCATGAGGCCCGCCCACATCGCGATGTCGTTCTTCGTATAAGCGACCACCGTTGGTTTGCCCGTGGTGCCGGACGAGGCGTGAATCCTCACTATGTCGCGCATCGGCGTCGCGAACATGCCGAAAGGATAGGTGTCGCGCAGGTCGAGCTTGGTGGTGAAGGGGAATTTTGCCAGGTCGGACAGCTGCTTCAGATCGTCCGGATGCACTCCCGCGGCATCGTATTTCTTGCGGTAGTGCGGCACATTGTCGTAGGCGTGCTTGAGCGACCACTTCATGCGCTGCAACTGCAGGGCCTGCAATTCGTCGCGGCTGGCCTTCTCGATCGGATCCAGGCCCGTGGCCGGACTATTCTGCTTGCTCATGTTTCTCCCCTATACGGCTGCTCTGTGCGCCATCTGTTTGACGAAGGCCAGATTCTCCACGACCTTGCCCTGAATGTGTGAAATCTGATCCGGACTCAGGTGGCGGAAGCGCCCCATCGCCTTGAGATACTCGGTTACAGGCAGCGGATCATCGACCGGTTTGGTGAAGTGCAGGCCGTCGGTCGGGTTGTATTCCCACAACATCACGAAATTGGTTTCGACCGCCATGCGCGCGACTTCCATGTTCTGGTCGGTCGGGAAGCGCCAGCCCGTGGTGCAGGGCGAATACACGTGCAGGTAGGCGAAGCCGCGCTTCGAGGCCTGGATCGCCTTGTCGAGCTTGTCGTAGAGGTCTTCCATGTAGGCCGTCGACGCCGTCGCGACATATTCGCAGCGGTGGTTGACCATGATCAGCGGCAGGTTCTTGGCGTCCTGCGTCTTGCCCTGCGAGGGAATGTTGCCCGGGCCTTTGCCGATCGGCGTGGTCGAGGTCCATGCGCCGTAGGGCGTGCAGCTCGAACGCTGCATGCCGGTATTCATGTA
>CAZGQB010000356.1:0-2628 GCA_964527055.1 uncultured Sulfuritalea sp. | reverse complement strand
CGAATTCGCCGTCGACCCCGGAACTCAACCTCAAGATGGCCGAGGGCGAACCCTTTGCGCTGATCGACAAGCTGAAGGCCGAAGGCCAGTTCGCCGGCGCGACCGAGCGCATCATCATCGACGGCCTGCGCGTCGAGTACCCCGACGGCTTTGGCCTCGCCCGCCCGTCCAACACGACCCCGGTCGTCGTCCTGCGCTTCGAGGCCGACAACGCAGCCGCGCTGGCGCGCATTCAGGATGACTTCCGGCAGGCGATTGGGGCAGTGTGGCCGGGGATCGAGGTGCCGTTCTGAGTGAACGGGAACAGCCCCGCGCAAGGCCAATCTTCCGTTTGCATGCCTCATGCGCACGTATTGACAACAGATACACGCCCGGCTACCCTCCGTATATCTATCGTATGCACATAAGGGAAAATTCATGCGTGACGCTGCCATCAATCTGCGGGCATTGCCCGCGCAGCGTGACTTGATTGATCACGCCGCAAGCTTGCTGGGGAAGAACCGCTCGGACTTCATGCTCGAGGCTGCCTGTGACAAAGCCCGTGCGGTGGTGCTTGACCAGGTTTTTTTCAGTCTGGATAGCGACCGGTTCAGGCAATTCACCGCAATGCTCGACGCTCCACCCAGCCCCAATCCAGGGCTTGAGCGCCTGATGGCCGTAACTCCACCCTGGGTCGCAGACCAGGCATGAGCCTGCAACTCAGCGCGCCGCAGCCGCTGATAGCCTCCCACATTATGGATGGATTTGAGTGCGGCGAGCCTGTTCTCGACGAATGGCTCAGACGCCGTGCCATGACCAACCAGTTGAGTGGCGCCAGCCGCACGTTTGTGGTGACGGATCAGGACGGCCGCGTTCATGGCTATTACGCGATGGCCGCCGGCGCAGTCTCCCACCAGCTGGCAACCAGCGCTGTGCGTCGGAACATGCCGGATCCCGTTCCAGTGATGATTCTGGCCCGGCTCGCGGTTGACCGCCGCGCCCAGGGCATCAAGCTTGGCGCATCGCTGCTGCAAGATGCCGTCAAGCGGGCGCTGATGGTTTCTCAGAACGCCGGTGTCCGTGCATTACTGGTACATGCACTTCACGACCGTGCCATGCAATTCTACAAGCACTATGGCTTCCAGGAATCGCCCCAGCATCCAATGACGCTGATGCTGCGATTGTGAGGTCGAGAAACTGCCGAGGCGGCTATCTAGACAACGCAGTGCTTCGATTTGTGAAATTCGACCAGGCTCCTTTTGCTCCTTTTGCTCCTTTTGCTCCTTTTGCTCCTTTTGCTCCTTTTGCTCCTTTTGCTCTGAAGCATTTGAACGATGCTCGCCCAACCCTGTGTTCCGAAGTCAGGCCTCCAATCGAGATCACATAGTGTCCCGTGGAGGGATGGATTATCTGGCATTCCACAGGCAACAGGTTGTGTGCTCTCCCATGAACCACACACGCTTGAAGGGATGAGCAACCTCATCGAACAACGGCTTGATGGTTGGGATGATCACATCGTCGGGAGGGATGATCTGACCATTCGTGTAGACAAGCAACTCAATGCGAACTGCGCTCGTCGTATATTTCTTCCCCAGTTTGTTGCGGATGTTTACGGCTGAAAAATCAGCTGTCCAGAATGCTTTATTCCAGGCCCTTGACCCAGCCACTTGTACCTGAGCAATCTTCTCATCAGTGAGACTTACAAGTTCGAAGGCGATCAGTCCCTCGCCTACGTGAGTGCACAGCAGATCAGGCTCTGGTTCTGGCTGACTACATACACAGTGCCACACTCTATCCGTTCCCAAGCGGCGTACGAACTTTTCGAAGACGGCCTGCTCCTGCTGCTGCTTGTCTGTGAGTAAGGCAGGTATGGTTTTGCCATCTACCATGCGGAATTGCCGATCCAGTTGTTGAGTCACTTCTTGAAGCGACCCTTCTCGCACCAATAGCGCATCTTGGTATCCGCACTCCAGCCATTTTCTTTTTTCCGGTGCTCGAAATCTGCCTGATGCATGCTTGCAGCTTCATTGCACATCATTCCGTTTAGCGGCTCTCTTGCCAGATCAAAGGTTGCCACACCACTCCTCCCTATCTCAGTTGGGTAGTTCGATGAGTAAAGCGTGTAAACGTCCGATTCTGGAATGCTCGTTTCGGAACAGGCTGCAATAAAGACCATTAAGGCAAGGACGAACCGCACAACAACCACCTCTCTGTCATGTTATTTGTTGATTTCTTCAAGAGCCAAATTCTAAAAGCGCTCCTCTACATTCAGCGGAATAAGGATAGCAGGAACTATCTGCGCAACTCAGCAGGGTAGAAGTCAAAGGAACCGGCTCGCATCAAGAATCTAAACGCCAAATCGTCGTAGCCCTAGAGCCTCGCCCACCGCTCACAAACACTCACCACGCCAGCGCCGCCGCAACGATATCCTTCGCCTCGGCCACCACCTGCTGCAGGTGCGCGGCGCTCTTGAAGCTCTCGGCGTAGATCTTGTAGATGTCCTCGGTGCCTGACGGCCGGGCGGCGAACCAGCCGTTTTCGGTCGCCACCTTGAGGCCGCCGATCGGCGCGTCGTTGCCGGCGGCGCGAGTCAAGCGGGCGACGATGGGTTCGCCGGCCAGCGTGGCGGCGCTCACGCGTTCCGCGGTC
>CAZGQB010000355.1:0-2634 GCA_964527055.1 uncultured Sulfuritalea sp. | reverse complement strand
TCATCGCCTCGGCGGTGCAACTGGTGGAGATGGTGCTGAAGAAGTACAGCCCGGCACTGTTCCGCGCGCTGGGCATCTACCTGCCGCTGATCACCACCAACTGCGCGGTGCTCGGCGTGGCGCTGTTCCAGACCGCGCGCGAATACGATTTCGTGCAGTCGGTCACCTTCAGCATCGGCGGCGGCGCCGGCTTCACCCTGGCGCTGGTGCTGATGGCCAGCGTGCGCGAACGTCTGACGCTGTCCAACGTGCCCGACCTGGCGCAGGGCACGGCGCTGTCGCTGATGCTGGCCGGCATCCTCTCGCTGTCCTTCATGGGCTTTGCCGGGCTGGGCGGATGATGGCGACTTACTTCGTGGCCATCGCCGTCATCTTCAGCCTTGCGCTGGGCGGGATACTGATCGACCGCGCCTACCGCGGCTTCGCCGCGCGCAATCCGCAGCTCGGACCCTTCCGCGATCCCGGCAAGTGCGGCGGCTGTTCCGCCGGCAGCGGCTGTGACAGCGCCTGCAGCACCGATTCGACTGAACGCTAATTTCTCTGGAGCACATGCCATGCCGTCCATCACTCCTCCCGCCGCGCCGCCCGCAAGGACCTATTCCGCGATCCTCAAGGAGTCGCGCCGCATCACTCCGCCGAGTTCGCGCGAAGAGGTGCGTCATCTGGTGTTTCGCACCGGCGACCTGTCCTTCGATCCGCAACTGGGCAACCTGGTCCGCGTCATGGCCCCGGGGCAGTTCGGCAACCGCAGCCATGCGCGCCTGTACTCGATCATGGACCTGGAACGACGCGGCGACGCCACCGAGTTCGCCATCTGCGTGCGCCGCTGCAGCTACATCGACGAGTTCAACGGCGAGGAATACAGAGGTGTGGCCTCGAACTACCTGTGCGACCTGCGCCCCGACGACCGCCTGGAATTCGCCGGTCCCGTCGGCTATCCCTTCGTGATTCCCGAGGACAAGACGGCCGACATCCTGATGCTGGGCATGGGCACCGGCATTGCGCCCTTCCGCACGCTGATCCGCCAGATCTACGAAAAGATCGGCGGCTGGACGGGTCGGATACGGCTGTTCTACGGTGCGCGCAGCCCGCTGGAAATGCTCTACATGAACGACGAAAACAGCGACCTTGCCAACTACTTCGACCAGCCCACCTTCAAGGCCTTCCAGGCGGTCAGCCCGCGTCCGGCACTGGACGCGCCGGTAGCCATCGGCCAGGCGCTGGAGCAGAACGCGGCGGAAGTCTGGGAGCTGCTGCAGCGGTCGAACACGCGCGTGTTCGTCGCCGGCACGGCCAACCTGCTGCCGGCGGTGGAACAGGCCATGATCAGGCTGGCCGGGTCGGGCGGCAACTGGCTGCGCGTCGAGAATGCGTTGAAGTCGAGCGGACGCTGGAGCGAGGTGCTGTACTAGGGTCTGTTCTCACTTGGCCGGCGGGTTGCCCTGCGTCAGGAAGGGCGCGTAGGCCAGGTCGGATTTGGCAATGTGATTGCTGAGCCAATGGCTGAGGAAGTGCACGGTATCCGCCGAAATGTCTTGCGCGATGGACTTGAGCTGGAGTTCCTCCAGCCTGGTGCGAAATACCTGATGTTCGGCCTGGTGGCGCGCGAGATCCGGGTAGCCGACGGCCTTCATCATGGCTTCCTCGGCGGCGAAGTGTTCGCGCATGTAGTGCTTCAGCCGGGTGAGGACATAGACGCCAAACAGGGTGCGCTGGTCGGCAGTGGCGCTTTCCAGTTCGGTCAGCCACTGGAAAATCGCCTTGTGCTGTTCGTCGAGCACGGATACGCCGGTGCTGAGGTCCGGAGTCCATTCGGTCATGGTCGAAGTGTAGCAGCAGGTTTGCCGGGGCGACCGGGTCTGGTTTGGTTTATCCTGCTGTTCGCGCCCGGGAGGGAGGAATTGGGAAATCATGTTTGATTCGCCTATGGAACACTGCGCGGTCTGCGGAAAAATGGTGACGCTGGCGCAAAGCCATGCCGAGTGCCGGCGCAAGCATGCCTGCGCCGAGGATAAAGGGTGCCCGTTGCGGGACTATTTCAGCGGCGGTGACGAGAAGAACGACCGGCGGCGGGAGCCGCCCGCGGAGAAATAGCGCGAGGGGACGCGTGCCGTGTGTATCGCCGTGCCGCCGGCGCCGACTTTTCATGCCCCTTGCGCAGGGGCCGGCCGCAGGACGCTAGCTGTCGCCGTCCTCGGCGAACCAGCGCAGTTTGTCGCGCAAGGTCACCACTTCGCCGACGATGATCAGCGTCGGCGCGCGCAGTTTGGCGGCGTTGGCCAGTTCGGGCAGGGTGGTCAGGGTGCCGGTGATGGTGCGCTGGCTGGGCTGGGTGCCATGCTGCACGATGGCGGCCGGCCAGTCGGCGGGCAGGCCGTGTTCCATCAGCTTGGCGCACAGCTGCGGCAGGCCCGACAGGCCCATGAAGATGACCACGGTCTGGCGCTGCCGGGCCAGCCCGGGCCAGTCCAGGTTCATGCTGCCGTCCTTGAGGTGGCCGGTGACGAAGACGCAGGCCTGGGCGTAATTGCGGTGCGTCAGCGGAATGCCGGCGTAGGCGGCCACGCCGGCGGCGGCGGCGATGCCCGGCGCCACCTCGAAGGGGATGCCATGTTCGACCAGTGTCTCGACTTC
>CAZGQB010000354.1:0-2638 GCA_964527055.1 uncultured Sulfuritalea sp. | reverse complement strand
ATCGAGGCCGTGATGCTGGCGGCGCTGGTATTGAACAACGTGCGGCTGATCGAAACCACCCTGCACGAGCAGGTCGATCTGCGCCTGGGCGAGCTCTCGGTGCTGCTCAATGCCGCCATCGCACCATCCATGGCCCAGCTCGATTACGGTCCGATCCATGGCGTCTTCGCCCAGAGCCGGCGCGTCGACGGCGTCACCTACTTCGTCCTGTTCGACAAGAGCGGGAAATGGGTGGCCGGCGATGGCTGGCCGGCCGGCACACCGCTACCGAAAGTCCGGGCGCATCGCGATATCGGAGGCGACACAGGGCGTTTCGATGTCGAAATGCCGATCGCCATCGACAACCAGATTTACGGCCGGCTGCAATTCGGCTTGTCGACCGAGTTCCTCCACGCGGCGCGGACCAAGCTGGTGCGGGAGAGCACCGCCATCGCCGTGATCGAGATTGCGCTGTCGCTGGTCCTGCTGGCGCTGCTCGGCGCCTGGCTGATGCGCCATCTGGCGCGGCTCGAAGCCGCCAGCCTGGCGGTGGCGCAGGGTCG
Organism: uncultured Sulfuritalea sp.; assembly: GCA_964527055.1. Classification (GTDB taxonomy): domain Bacteria; phylum Pseudomonadota; class Gammaproteobacteria; order Burkholderiales; family Rhodocyclaceae; genus Sulfuritalea. The sequence continues at coordinate 2,096 of CAZGQB010000354.1, read as the reverse complement.
CTTCGATGTCGAGGTCGACATCGAAGGTGCCGACGAGATCGCCCGCGTCGGCCAGGCATTCAACCGCATGACCGGTGAAATCAGGTCCCGGCTCGCCGACCTGGGCCAGAGCGAGGCGCGCTTTCGTACCCTGATCGAGCGGGCGCCCGACGCCATCGTCGTCGTGGATGCCGATGCGCAGCGCATCGTCGACGCCAATCCGCGGGCCGAGAGCCTGTTCGAATGCTCGCGGCAGGAGCTGCTCGGCGGCGGTATCGAGCGCTTCTATATTCCCGACCCTGCGGATGCGGAGGGCGCGATATTGGAGCGCATTCGCGAGGTGCAGCGGCGCGCCTTCGCCGGCGAATCGGTGGTGGTCGAACGCCGCCTGCACGGCCTGCGCGGGCGGGAGCTGCTGGCCGAGGTGCGCGTGGACGACCTGTCCGACGGCAAGCGCCGGCTGGTGCGCGCCAGCTATACCGACATCACCGAGCGCAAGCGGGCGGAGGACTCCCTGCGCGAGAGCGAGCAGTTCCTGCGCGACATTTTCAACAACGCGGCGGAAGGCATCTGGGTCATTGACACAGAGCGCAATACGATGCGCGCCAATCGCGCCCTGTGCGCCATGCTGGCAGTGAGCGAGACGGATATCCGGGGCCGCTCGATCTATTCCTTCGTGGATGACCGGAACGCGCAAATCTTTCGCGAACGCTCCGCGATCACGCAGGAATCCGGAAGCGGCACCAGCTACGAAGTCGAGCTGACCAACAGTCTCGGCAACAAGCTGACCTGCCTGTTCAATTCCTCGCCGCTGCGCGACGCCGGCGGCCGCATCATCGGTTCGTTCGCCGTAGTGAACGACATCACCGTGCGCAAGGCAACCGAGGACGAACTGCGCAAAACCAAGGAGCGCTACGATCTCGCCGCCGCGATCGGCAAGGTCGGCACCTGGGACTGGAACCCCGTAACGGGCTCGCTGGCCTGGAACGATGAAACCTTCCGCCTGCTGGGCTTCGAGCCCGGCGCCGTGGCGCCCGACTACGAGCTGTTCCTCGCGCAGGTACACTCCGACGACCGGGTGCGCCTCGAGCGCGAGGTCAAGGCGGCACTGTACGAGAAGACCCCCTATGCGCTCGAGTGTCGCATCGTCAAGCACGGCGGCACGGAAATCACGTGTTATGTCACCGGGATGGTCGAGTTCGCTGCCGACGGCCGCGCGACCCGCATGTTGGGCACCATCCAGGACATCACCGAACGCAAGCGGACGGAGCTTGAAGCCGCGGCGCAACGTGCCTTCCGCGAAACCCTGGTCGAATCCATCCCCGGCGTGTTCTACGCCATCGATACCGGCGGCCGCTTCCTGCTGTTCAACAACAACCTGCTGGCCGTCACCCAGAGAACCGCCGAGGAGCTGATGGCGACCAACGCGGTTGCGCTGTTCGACGAGGACGAGAGGCCGCAGATTGTCGCCGCCATCGCCCGCAGCTTCGCCGAAGGCGGCGCCGAGGCCGAGGGCAGCCTGGTCGGCCTGCACGGGAGTCGCACGCCCTTCTATTTCACCGGCCGGCGCATCGAATTCGAAGGCCGGCCGATCCTGGTCGGCACCGGCTTCGACATTTCCGAGCGCAAGCAGGCGGAAGCCCGCCTGCAACTTGCCGCCAGCGTGTTCTCGCAAGCACGCGAGGGCATTGTCATCACCGATACCGACGGCGTTATCGTCGACGTGAACGAGACCTTCTGCCACATCACCGGCTACAGCCGCGAGGACGCCGTCGGACAGACACCGCGCATCCTCAAGTCCGGCCGCCAGAGCGAGGAATTCTATGCCGAGATGTGGCGGTCGCTGACCGACAAGGGCCACTGGTACGGCGAGATGTGGAACCGCAAGAAGAACGGCGAGCTGTATGCCGAGCTGATCAACATCACCGTCGTGCGCGATGCGCGGGGCGTGGCGCGGAACTACGTCGCGCTGTTTACCGACATCACCGCGATGAAGGAGCACCAGCAGCAACTGGAACACATCGCCCATTACGACGCGCTGACCGGTCTGCCCAACCGCGCGCTGCTGGCGGACCGTCTGCACCAGGCCATTGCCCAGGCGCGGCGGCGCGAAACCC
>CAZGQB010000353.1:0-2656 GCA_964527055.1 uncultured Sulfuritalea sp. | reverse complement strand
TGCGTGTATGGCACGGCGCAGGCCACCGCGATGATCTTCCTGATCCTGCTCGGCGCCGACATCATGAACGTCTTCCTCGCCCTGACGCAGATGCCGGCGGAACTGGCGAAGTGGGTGGTCGGCCTCGGCTATTCGCCGATCCTGATCCTGTTCGTGATCATTTTCATCTACCTGGTCCTCGGCTGCATCATGGACAGCCTGTCGATGATCATGCTGACAGTGCCGATCTTCTTCCCCATCGTCATGGGCATGGATTTCTGGGGACTGAATCCGGAAAGCAAGGCGATCTGGTTCGGCATCCTGTCGCTGATGGTGGTCGAGATCGGGCTGATCACGCCGCCGGTGGGACTCAACGTCTTCATCATCAGCAGCATGGCCAAGGAAACCTCGATGAAGGAGACCTTCATCGGCATCATCCCCTTCCTCGCCTCCGACCTGCTGCGCATCACCCTGATCGTCTTCGTGCCCTCGATCGCGCTGATCGCGCTGAAACTTTAAAAGTCGGCGGCGACGACACGGCGACCGGCGCTGTCGCCGGTCGTCGGGCCGGCTTCAGCCGGCCCCGGCAGACTGAAGCCTGCCGATACCAATAGTCGGCAAGCGTTACAGTATGCTTGGGCTTTCGACCGACCCGGATTTGCCACCATGCCCCTCCCGCCCCACGCCCGCCAGACCGCCCGCGACCTGATTGCCTTCATCGACGCCAGTCCCAGCCCCTGGCATGCGGCGGCCAGCGCCGAGCAGCATTTGCAGGCCGCCGGCTTCACCCGCCTGGAGGAGGGCGCGCGCTGGTCGCTGGCGCCGGGCGGGCGTCATTACGTGCTGCGCGGCGGCGCCTCGCTGATCGCCTTTACGCTCGGCAGCCGGCCGCTGGCGGAAGCCGGCTTTCGCATCGTCGGCGCGCACACCGATTCGCCGGGGCTGCGGCTCAAGCCGCGGCCGGCCATGGGCGGCGACGGCCTGGCGCGGCTGGCGGTGGAAATCTATGGCGGGCCGATCCTGGCGACCTTCGCCGACCGCGACCTGTCGCTCGCCGGACGCGTGATGCTGCGCGGCGCGGCGGGGCCTCAGGCGCGCCTGTTGCGCTTCGAACAGCCGCTGCTGCGCCTGCCCAACCTGGCGATCCACATGAATCGTGAAGTCAATGAAGCCGGGCTAAAGTTCGACAAGCAGACCGAATTGCCGCTGCTGCTCGGCCTGCTGGGCAAGGACGGGGAGGCCGATGCCCGCCTGCGCGAACTGCTGGCCGCAGCCGTGCAGTGTGCGCCGGATGAACTGCTGAGCTGGGAACTCGCCGCCTACGACGTGCAGCCGGGCAGCCTGTGGGGCGCCGACGAGGAATTCATCGCCAGCCGCCAGCTCGACAACCTGGCTTCGTGTCACGCCGCGCTGGCCGCGCTGACGGCGGTGAGCGGGCCGGCGGCGACGACCGTCGCAGCCCTGTTCGACCATGAGGAAGTCGGCAGCGAAAGTGCGGCGGGCGCCGGCGGCAGCTTCGTCGGCGACGTACTGGCACGCATCGGCCTCGCCCAGGGGCTGGACGGGGAAGACCGGCGCCGCGCGCTGGCCAACAGCTTCTTCGTCAGCGCCGACATGGCCCATGCGTACAACCCGAATTTCCCGGCGGCCTACGAACCCGGGCACAAGGTGGTGGTGAATGGTGGTCCGGTGATCAAGAGCAACGCCAACCAGCGCTACACCACCGACGCGGCCACCGCGGCGCGCTTCATGGCCCTGTGCCGGCACGCCGGCGTGCCCTGCCAGCAGTATGCGCATCGCGGCAACCTCGGTTGCGGCAGCACCATCGGTCCCGTCGTCGCGGCCCGGCTGGGCATTGCCGGCGTCGATGTCGGCTCGCCGATGTGGGCCATGCACAGCGCGCGCGAAAGCGCCGGCGCGCTCGATCCGGCCTGGATGATCGCCGCACTGGCCGCCTGTTACCTGAGCTGACCGGGAACAAACAAGGGGTACCGCACATGGGCATCGATCCGCTGCCGCTCGACACCGACACCGTCCGCATCCTGTCGGGCGTCACCACCGCAACACTGACCACGGTCCTGCTCAGGAAGGGCCTGCGCAACGTCTGGATACGCGGCGCACGGCCGCTGCAGGCCCCGCCGCAGCGCGTGGTCGGGCGCGCCTTCACGCTGCGCTTCGTGCCGGCGCGCGAGGACCTGGCGACGCCGGCCTCCTGGGCCTCGCCGATCTCGACGCGGGCCGCGATCGAGGCCATGCCCGCCGGTTGCATCGCCGTGGTGGACGCGCTGGGCGTGACCGACGCCGGCATCTTCGGCGACATCCTCTGCGCGCGCATGAAGCAGCGCGCGGTGGCGGCGCTGATCAGCGACGGCGTGGTGCGCGACCTCCAGGGCGTGATGGCCACCGGGCTGCCGGTCTGGTGCCAGGGCACCGCGGCGCCGGCCTCGGTGGCCGGCCTGACCTTCGTCGGCTGGCAGGAGCCGGTCGGCTGCGGCGGCGTCGCGGTGTTTCCCAACGACGTGGTGGTGGCCGATGCCGACGGCGCGGTGGTGATCCCGGCCGCGCTGCTCTCCGAGGTGATCGCCGAAGCCGTGGAGCAGGAGCGCATGGAAGCCTGGATCATCGCCGAGGTCGCCGCCGGCGTGCCGCTGCCCGGGCTCTACCCGCCGAACGAGGA
>CAZGQB010000352.1:0-2663 GCA_964527055.1 uncultured Sulfuritalea sp. | reverse complement strand
ACGGCGCGCGGCTGGGACGCGAATCCAGCCTGCCCGTGCTGGTGACGGGCGGCGCACCCTTCGGCGGCCGCGCCGAGGCCGAGGCCATGCGCGAGGCGCTGGAGCGCGATTTCGGCGTCAAGGTGCGCTGGGTCGAGGGGGCTTCGCGCGATACGGCGGAAAACGCCCGCTTCTCGGCGCCACTGCTGAAGGCGGCGGGCATTACCCGGATTGCATTGGTCAGCCACGGCTGGCACCTGCCGCGGGCGATTCCATTGTTCGAGAAGCAGGGAATCGAAGTGACGCCGGCGCCGACGGCCTTCAGCACCGGATCGCCCTCGCTGCTCGAAGACCTGCTGCCCGGCGGACTGGTCACCAGCCGTCTGGCGCTGAGGGAATATCTGGGCCGACTCTACAACCATCTGAAGGATTTTCCGTGATGAACGACGAACTCCTGATCGGCCTCGTCTCGATCTCCGACCGCGCTTCCAGCGGCGTCTATGAAGACAAGGGCATTCCCGCGCTGCAGGAGTGGTTCGGCGCCGCGCTGAGTTCGCCCTGGCGCATGGAGACGCGCCTGATACCCGACGAGCAGGCGCGGATCGAGCAGACCCTGATCGAACTCTGCGACATCGCCGGCTGCCATCTGGTGCTGACCACCGGCGGCACCGGCCCGGCGCCGCGCGACGTGACGCCGGAAGCCACGCTGGCCGTGGCGCACAAAGTCATGCCCGGCTTCGGCGAGCAGATGCGGCAGATTTCGCTGGCCTTCGTGCCGACGGCGATCCTCTCGCGCCAGGTCGGCGCCATCAGGCAACATGCGCGCGGCCAATCGCTGATCCTGAATCTGCCCGGACAGCCGAAGTCGATCAGGGAAACGCTCGAAGGCGTCAAGGATGCCGACGGCACGCAACGCGTGCCCGGCATTTTCGCCGCGGTGCCCTACTGCCTCGACCTGATCGGCGGGCCTTACGTCGAAACCAGGGAATCCGTGGTCAAGGCCTTCCGGCCGAAGTCCGCCATCCGCAAACCGGATCAGCTGTAGGACTGCACGAAAAAATTGACGATCACGTAATCGGGATCGCTCATCAGCGTCTCGCGCGGATGCAGTCGCGCATTCTTGCCATCGTCGCGGAACAGCAGCGCCACGTTCTCTTCGACGGTGTTCGGCGGCAGCGCCATGCGGGCATACTCGCCGACTTCCGGCACGTCGATCAGCAGGGCCTCGGTCAGGATGCCGCCCGAATCGGCCAGCACGGCGCGTGGCGTCCTGGAAAGGGTCTCGATGCCGACGGAACCGCGGGTCGGCTCTTTGCGCGCATAGCGCCGAACCACCCCCAGCAGCCAGTTGTCGCCCCCCTCCGGCTGCACCGCGATCAGGGCCTTGATGCGAATCCAGTCCTTGCGGGCAACGGTGGACTGGGCGCCCATGCCGCCTAGGCTGACGTCTTCCACCAGCCAGGTCTCGATGACATCCGCGCCGTTGGCTTGGCCGGCGAGGCGCCGGTGGATTCCGGCCAGGCCGTTGACCACCTTGAGTTCCGAATTGACGCGACGCCTGGCGGTACTGCGTATCGGGGGATTTTTCGCCCAGCACATCTCGAAATGCCTGAGGACGGGGATCACCGCAGCGACGTCGTACTGCGCGCCCAGGTTGAGCCCGGGCGGCACCCGGCCCTCTTTGGTCAGTTGCTCGATCGTCCGGCCTACCGCCTCGACCGCACGAGTGCAACCGAAAAACCGCAAGGTCGGCGTGATCTCCGGCACCTTGGCCAGCCGTGTCGGCGGCAGCGGCTTGGCGGCATCGACCCAATAGACGTTTTCGGGGCGGGCCTCGCGCACCAGGGCAAAAAACGGCAGGAAATAGGCGATCAGGTGCTCGCCGACCTCGATCTGCAGCGGCGTCAGCTTGTCCATCGAGGAAGCCTGGAAAACCAGCGCCTTGATGTATTCAGCCTCTATCGTGGTTTCTGGCTGGTTGGGATAAGGCAGCAGCGGCTTTTGCGCCAGCCTGGCCTCGACCGCGGCCAGATAGATGCCGCCCAGGGTCGCCCAGAAATCGGGATCGATCGGCCCATAGTGGAACTGATCCCATTTCAGGTTGGCCCCCATGGCGCCGGCCAGCCGGCCGTAGAGGAGTTGCAATTGGGGCTTGATCGCATCTGCATCCTTCTCGCCCGACCGATAGTCGCGGAGGCAGACAAGGTAGGCGGCGACCAGCGCAACGCAGTAGCCATGGCCGAGGTCCCAAAGCTTCGCTTCCTGGGCGCGGCCTGCCGCACTGCGGGCAGGGTAATCGCGGCCGAGGCGCCGCATATGTGACACGGTTGCTTCATCCAGCTTCAGCAGCAGATCGAGCCGTTGCGCCGGCTTCAAGCCGTCGTCGGCGCCGACCGACTCGATCCAGCCGATGGCTTCCTCGATCGCACCCTGAGCATCGCGGCCGGCGATCTCGGCCAGTACGCGCTTGGCCTCGCGGGGGTCCGCCAGGGGATGCGAAGGCTTTTGGGTAAAGAATCCGAGCATGTGTCGTCCGCAGGTGCGTTGGGGGCACGGGCCGCAATGCGCGTAAGCATAGCCTTTCTGCAGCGCCCTGTCAGCCCCGGTCATGGGGTTTGCGCAGGCCTAACCCGGATATTTCACCGGCCCCCACGGTTGGGCTATCGAACTATGCTGAACGCGTT
>CAZGQB010000351.1:0-2667 GCA_964527055.1 uncultured Sulfuritalea sp. | reverse complement strand
CGACGACCGCATGCTTCTGTTCCGGATGCATCTGCAACAGGTAGCGCGGCACGTAGTCGGCTGGCGGCTTGCTGCGGTAACCCTTGAGGCGGACGATGGCTTCGTCGCGCAGATCCGCGACCTTTTCCCCCGAGGCGGGCACGCCGCCCTCGCCGAAGGCCGTGAGGTGGCGCGAGCGGGCCAGCAACAGGTCGCCCTTGACCAGGTGGGCCAGGCGGAAATTGGGATAGGCCTTGATCAGCAGGTCGGTCTGCTGCATGGCGAGGTCGAGCCGGTCGGCTTCGATGGCGTCGAATACCCTGGCCAGCAGGGGCTCCGGGCCGGAATCCGTGTAGGTCGCTTCGGCGAGGGTGCCGCCGGAATCCTTTTTGATGTGCGCGGGCACCTTGCCGGCAGCCAGCACCAGCCCGGACGCCAGGAGCAGGGCGCAGCCTGCGGTGCCGAGAAGGGTAGGCGACAGGTAGCGCATCAGCCGCCGACCCGTTCCTGCAGGATCAGCCATTTGCCCTCACGCTTGCCCAGTTGCAGGATCTTGTTGCTGGATGTCTTGAGCGTGGCCGACTTGTAATGCTGGCGGAACCTTGCGGTCGCCGTGTCGCCATCCATGCTGACGCGCAGGTTTTCCAGGCTGACCTGGATGGCACCGGGTTTGTTGATGCGCTTTTCCCGTTCCGCATCCCACTGCGCCCGCGACTCGCCGGCCGGGGTCTTGAAGTCGCGGGCATACGCGGCGAGGTAGGCCTTGACGTCCTTGCGCGACCAGGCCGCAGCCCACAGTTCGACGGCCCGCGTTACCTCGGTGGTTGCATCGGCGGCCGGGGCCGGGGTGGTTTTCGGCGCCGTCGCGGCGGGTGCCTGGGTCGTGGCGGCCGCAGCCGGCGCGGTCGCGGCCGGGGCGGCAGGGGTGGCCCTGGGTGCTTCGGCGGTCTTGACCGGTTCCGCCGGACGCGGCTCGCCGATCGGCTTGCTTGCCTTGGCCGGACGGCCCGAGGTGCTCATCAGGTCGCCGATGAGGGCAAGCTTTTTCTGCGCGCTCGAGTTGGACGAATCGATCTGCAACGCCTTGTCATAGGACTGGCTTGCCAGCCGCGCATAGATGTCGCCGAGGTTTTCGTGGGCGGTGGCATACGACGGATGGGTGCGGATGGCCATTTCCAGAGCCTGCCTGGCCTTGTCGAACTGCTTCTGCTGGGCGTAGATCACGGCGAGGTTGTTGTAGGGTTCCGGCAACTCGGGATAATCTTCGGTCAGCCTGGTGAATATCGCGATGGCCTCATTGGGCTTGTTCATCTCGGTCAGGATGATGCCCTTGAGGAAGCGGCCCTGGGCATCCTTGGGCTTGCCGGCGAGGTACTTGTCGACCTGCTCCAGCGCCTGGGGATATTGCCCCTGCTTTATCTGCTTGCTGATGTCCTGCAGCGCGTCGGCATGAACCGCCGGCGCCAGCAGCAGAAGCAGCGTGGCGGCCGCCGTGACGAGAAGGCTGGGGACGTTGAGGCGGAATTGGGTCATGGTATGTGCTTCTCGCTGACTGTTGCCCGAAATGAATCTGCTTGCGGCCGCTGCGCCTGACGCCGATTCAGCGGGTGTCGACCTGCGCCGGAAATGCATTCAAGCTTCGGCCGCTGCGCACAACGCCGGTGAAGCGGGCGTCGGCCTGCACTGAAACTTGGTTTTCACCGGCATAAACCGTCATGGATTCAAGCGTGAATTCTACCAAGAAGCCCGCCTTCCCGACAACCTGACCGGGTTCCAGCAATGGCGCGATAATACGCACCTTTCGTGGCCATCTTTTCCCTTATCGCCAAGCCCGGCGCTTCCTTCTCCCATGCTGAAGATCTACAACACCCTGGCTCGCGACAAGCAGGCCTTTGTTCCCATCGTGCCCGGCCGGGTGGCCATGTACGTCTGCGGCATGACGGTTTACGATTTCTGCCATCTCGGCCACGCCCGCGTCATGGTGGTGTTCGACATGGTGGCGCGCTGGCTGCGCGCCAGCGGCTACGCCCTGACCTACGTGCGCAACATCACCGACATCGATGACAAGATCATCAAGCGGGCGCAGGAAAACGGCGAGACCATCCGCCAGCTCACCGATCGCTTCATCGCCGCGATGAACGAGGATGCCGGCGCGCTGGGCGTGCTGCCGCCGGATGCCGAACCGCGTGCCACCGAGTATGTGCCGCAGATGCTGGACATGATCGGCACCCTGGAAAGGAACGGCTACGCCTATGTCGCCGGCAGCCACGACGTCTGCTACTCGGTGCGCAAGTTCGACGGATACGGCAAGCTCTCCGGCAAGTCGCTGGAAGACCTGCGCGCCGGCGAGCGCGTCGACGTCATGGCCGGCAAGCAGGATCCGCTCGATTTCGTGCTGTGGAAGCACGCCCGCGACGACGAGCCGGCCGAAGTGAAATGGGAATCGCCCTGGGGAACGGGACGCCCGGGCTGGCACATCGAATGCTCGGCGATGGGCTCGCAACTGCTGGGCAAGCACTTCGACATCCACGGCGGCGGCCAGGACCTGCAGTTCCCGCACCACGAAAACGAGATCGCCCAGTCCGAAGGCGCCATGGACGCCAATGAGCACTGCCAGTTCGTGAATTACTGGATGCACAACGGCTTCGTCCGCGTCGATGACGAGAAGATGTCGAAGTCGCTGGGCAA
>CAZGQB010000350.1:0-2677 GCA_964527055.1 uncultured Sulfuritalea sp. | reverse complement strand
GATGGTCTTCGGCGCCAGAGCGACGAAGGCTCCCGAGCCCTGCCGGGTTTCGATCAGTCCGTCGGCCTTGAGCCGGGCGATGGCTTCGCGGACCACGGCGCGGCTGACGCCAAAAATTTTTCCCAGCGTTTGTTCAGTCGGCAGGCGGTCGCCGGGTTTCAGGTCGCCACGGGTTATGCGACGCTGCAGGTCGGCCGAGACCTCTTCGGAAAGGCGCAAGGGCCGCGTGATGCGGCCGATTTCGGAGGTCTCGTCGGTGGTCGGGGGGGCGGGTGTCGGCATGGGGATTTATTTTTTAGTTGTCCTATTGTCAGACAAATCCTCTTTCTGGTAAAGTGGTTTCGTCAGTTGCAGTCCAAAGGATACAAAAATCAGGATCGCAGGTCGCAGCGGCACAGCTGCAAGCGACCGCACACTCACAAACAATCTCCCAGGAGGAGTCCATGTCCGACACCAAGCAACCCGAACAGAAACCGTCCCGCCGCAAGTTCCTGGCCGCTGCCGTCACAGGCAGCGTCGGGGCTGCCGCTGCGGGTTTCCCGATGATCGCCAAGGCGCAGGCCGGCCCGATCAACATGCGCTGGCAGAGCACCTGGCCGGCGAAGGACATTTTCCACGAATACGCGCTCGACTTCGCCAAGAAGGTGAATGACATGACCGGCGGCGACCTCAAGATCGAGGTGCTGCCGGCCGGTTCCGTGGTGCCCGCTTTCGGCCTGCTTGAGGCCGTGTCGAAGGGTACGCTCGACGGCGGCCACGGCGTTCTCGGCTACCACTACGGCAAGCAGAATGCGCTGGCGCTGTGGAATTCCGGCCCGGCCTTCGGCATGGACGCCAACATGCTGCTCGCCTGGCACAAATACGGCGGCGGCGCGGAGCTGCTGGCCAAGCTCTACGCTTCGATCGGCATCACCACGGTGCAGTCCTTCCTCTACGGCCCGATGGCGACCCAGCCCCTCGGCTGGTTCAAGAAGCCGGTCACCAAGCCGGAGGATTTCAAGGGCCTCAAGTTCCGCACCAACGGCCTCGCCATCGACCTGTTCACGGCCATGGGCGCGGCGGTGAATGCGCTGCCCGGCGGCGAAATCGTGCCGGCCATGGACCGCGGCCTGCTCGACGCGGCCGAATTCAACAACGCCACCTCCGACCGCCTGCTGGGCTTCCCCGACGTCTCCAAGATCTGCATGCTGCAGAGCTACCACCAGAGCGCCGAGACCTTCGAGATCATGTTCAACAAGCCGAAGTACGACGCGCTGCCGGCAAAAATGCGGGCGATCATTGCCGGCGCCGTGGAAGCCGCCTCGGCCGACATGTCGTGGAAGGCCATCGACCGCTACTCGAAGGACTACATCGAGCTGCAGACCAAGGACAAGGTCAAGTTCTACAAGACGCCGGACGCGGTGCTGCAGAAGCAGCTGACCCTGTGGTCGGAGATCATGGAGAAGAAGTCTGCCGAGAACCCGCTGTTCAAGGAAATCGCCGCCTCGCAGCGCGCATTCGCCGAGCGCGCGGTGAAGTGGGACCAGGACGTCTATGTCAGCCGGCGCATGGCGGTAAGCCACTTCTTTGGCGCCAAGCAGGGGGCACCGGCCAAGGCAGCTGCCAAGAAGGGTTGAGGGGCTTCGCTTCTTGAGCAACGATCAACCACCCGGGTGCTTTCCGGGTGGTTGATTCTTTTCGGCAGGACGCGCCATGCAAATGCAGAAACTGCTGCTGACCATCGACCGGATCAGCACCTTCGTCGGCCATGCCTTCTCTTGGCTGATCGTTTCGCTCACCTTCATGACCACCTGGGAGGTGGTCTCGCGCTATGCCTTCGACAACCCCCACCCCTGGGCATTCGATGTCATGAGCATGATGTACGGCAGCGTGTTCATGATGGCCGGCGCGTACACCCTGTCCAAGAACGGCCACGTGCGCGGCGACGTGCTCTACGGATTCTTTTCGCCGCGGGTCCAGGCCAGCATCGACCTGACGCTGTATTTCCTGTTTTTCATCCCCGGGGTGTTTGCCCTGGCCTGGGCCGGCTACAATTTCGCGAGCGAATCCTGGGCCATCAACGAACATTCGAACGTCACGGCCGACGGCCCGCCGGTGTACCCGTTCAAGACCATCCTGCCCCTGGCCGGCGCCTTCCTGCTGCTGCAGGGCGTGGTCGAAATCATCCGCTGCATCATTTGCATCCGGCAAGGCGAATGGCCTTCGCGCGAACATGACGTCGAGGAAGTCGATGTCGAGAAACTCAAGGAAATGGTGCATGTGAAGGATGAAGACATCGCCGCCCTCGACAAGTTCGTGGTCACCCGGGCGCCGGAGCACCCGGCGCAAGCGGGAGCCGCCAAATGAGGATCAGGAAGGAGCTCTGGTTCGGCTTTTCGCTGATGGCGGTGATCCTGACCGTCACGGTGATCTTCATGCCCTGGAGCAACATGCAGAACGGCCACATCGGCCTGTTGATGCTGTCCCTGGTGGTGGTGGCGATCATGCTCGGTTTCCCCACGGCATTCACGCTGATGGGCATGGGCATGTTCTTCGCCTGGCTCGCCTACCGCAGCGGCAATCCGGATCTTGCCGTGAGGCAGACCCTGGACCTGATGGTGCAGCGCGCCTATTCGGTGATGTCCAACGACGTGCTGATCTCGATCCCGCTGTTCGTCTTCATGGGCTACCTGGTCGA
>CAZGQB010000349.1:0-2679 GCA_964527055.1 uncultured Sulfuritalea sp. | reverse complement strand
GGTAATCGCGGCAGGCCTGCACGGTCGAATCCGGCAGCCAGGTGCCGAACTGGTTGTTCGACTTTTCGCCGGCGTAGACTTCGAGCCAGTGGATCTTGCGCGCGCCGCCATAGGCTTTCGCCACGGCCGCGTCGAGCACGCGCACCGAAGCGCGCCAGATATCCGGACCGGTGCCATCGCCTTCGATGAAGGGAATGATGGGGTTGGCCGGTACGTTGAGCTTGCCGTTCGCGATGGTGATCTTCGCGCCGCCGGCCGGTGCGGTGATGATGGGTTCTGCCATGACTCCTCCCGTGGAATCCTGCTGCACCGGGATCCGGCGCTGGGGGCGCTATTGTCGCGGTTTGCGGCCCGGGGCGGAAGCGCCGTCATGGGCCGAAACGGCCATGGCGCGGCTGGGCGCCTTCGCCCATCATGGCGGCATGAATCTCTATATCCGCCTGCTCTGGACCCTGCTGCGGGCGCATTTCATGCGCGCCCTGGGCTTCGGCGAGACCCTCAGCCAGTTCTGGCGGGTGCTGCCGAACGACATCGACATCAACCTGCACCTCAACAACGGCCGCTACCTGACCATGGTGGACCTGGCCCTGATCGAATTCTTCAGCCGCACGGGCTTCCTGAAAGCCCTGGTCACGCAGGGCTGGCAACCAATGGCCGGCGGCGTGCTGATCAGTTACCGGCGCGACCTGAAACCCTTGCAGCGTTACGAGCTGCGCTTTCGCTGGCTGTGTTCGGACGAGCGCTGGAACTACATGGGCTTCGAATTCGTGCGCGGCGACAAGGTGCATGCGGCCGGCATCATGAAAGGCGGCGCGGTGAGCAAGGAAGGGCTGGTGCCAACTTCGGCTTATGCAGCGACGTTTCCGGAACACCTGCGCGAAGAATTGCAGCGCCGGCTCGCGCAACCGCTGACCGCCGACGTGATCGCCTGGCGCGAGTCGGAAAAAGCCTTGATGCAGCGGGCGCAGGGCGCGTGATCCATGCTGTTGTAGGAGCGACGCAAGTCGCGACGCTTCTTGGCCGGATGGGTCGCGACTTGCGTCGCTCCTACAAGAGCGGTGTCCAGGTTTCGGGCGTCAGCGGCGCGAGGCCGTAACGCGCGCGGGCGCGATCGCATTGCAGGCTGTGCCTGCCGTCCTCGTAACTCGCGTGCAGGTCGCGGCAGGGCGATGGCCGCTGCGCGTAGATGCGACACATCGTGCGTTCGCCGACGACGCCTTGCAATGCGATGCAGTGCGGATCGCGCGCATCGGTACCGCGCATCGCCAGGATGTTCGGCCGTACCGGTGCGGTGAGCTCTTCCGGCACGCCATCGGCCTTCGCCGGCGCGGCCTCCGCCCAGTAGAAGGCCACGCGGAAGGCCGCGCAGCAGGCGCCACAGGCTTGGCAGGGGTGGAGGATATCGGCGCTCATGGCGGCGCGATTATCCCCTACCCCTGACCAATGGCCGATGGCATCGGCCCGTCGCCGGGCCTAGGCTCGGGGCAAAGGGGAGAAGACCATGCGCATCGCCATGCTGTTGTCCGCCGTCCTGCTTGCCGCTCCCGTCCAGGCGCAACAAACGCCGGCGCCGGCGAACAAGCCCCCGCCGCCGCCCGATTGCAAGGCGCCGGAATTCCGCCAGTTCGATTTCTGGCTCGGCGAATGGAACGTGCCGGCGCCGGGCGGCAAGCCGCCGGGTCACAGCCGCATCGAATCCATCCTCGATGGCTGCGTCATCCTGGAGAACTGGAGCGGCGGCAGCGGTTACACCGGCAAGAGCTTCAACATCTACAACCGCGACACCGGCCGATGGGAACAGTTCTGGGTGGACACCACCGGTTCGCGCCTGCATCTGGTCGGCGGACTCGTGGACGGCAAGATGGTGCTGGAAGGCAAGCAGGACAAGCCGAACGCCCAGACCGGCCTGACGCAACGCGAACGCATCACCTGGACGCCGAATGCCGACGGCACGGTGCGTCAGCTGTGGGAAACCTCGATCGACGACGGCAAGACCTGGGCGGTGAGTTTCGACGGCCTGTACCAGCGCGCGAAGCCGACGACTCCCTGAGATTCAGCGCACTTCGAACGCGCGTTTTTCCATCGTCTGGCCGTCGAGCGCGATCGCGACTTCGTATTTTCCGACCGGCCAGCCTTCGGGGTTGGCGATGCGGAAGGTCGTGACGGTCGCCGAATCGGGCACCAACGGCTGATCGCTTTCGGCCACGAGCCGGCCGTCGTCGGTGGTCCAGCGCGCCGACATGCGCAGGCCCTGATGCTTGCCCTTGGTCAGCACCGCCGCATGGATCGTGTCTTTCGGGCCGAACACGTCCTGCTCGGCGACGACTTCGTTCTGATCGTCCACGGCCTTGCCGAGTTTCACGCTGAGGATGGAGAACTCGCCGAGATCGAGCGCCTTGCCGGGCGCGGCCGCAGGCGTATCCGCCTTGGCCGGCGCCGCTGCGGTCGCGGATTTCGCCGCCGGTTCCGGCGTTGCCGGCGCCTCGTCCTTCTTGCAGGCGCCGAGCGCCAGCGCGAGAGCGAACACAACGGGAAACAACGAGGGGCGACGCAGGTGCATGGGCGGCCTCACTGGCGGGAGGTTCGGGTATTGCCGGGCATCATCCAACCCGGCGTGCAGCGGTAGGGATTGATGTCCAGGCCGCCGCGGCGAGTGTAGCGCGCATAGACCGACAGGCG
>CAZGQB010000348.1:0-2679 GCA_964527055.1 uncultured Sulfuritalea sp. | reverse complement strand
GCTTCAACTTGCTTACATCCGAGCATATGTGCCGCGTGTCGCCGAAGCGGTATTTTCCGCAGGGGACCGGGCGATAGTCGTTGGCCCCAAAAACCTGCGCGACGGCAGAGGCGAATTCGGACACGGTGTAGGGCCGATCCCCTCCCACATTGAACATTTCGTAGTTTGCGCGCTCATCGTGCAGGACCAGCAGATTGGCGTCGACCACGTCGTGGATATTCACGAAGTCGCGGATCTGCATTCCGTCCTCGTAAATCATCGGCTCGCGATTCAAGTGGAAACTCAGGCAAAAAACCCGACAGGCGCCGCTGTAGGCGTTGTAGAAGCTCTGCCGCGGCCCTTGCACGATCGAGTAACGCATGGCGACCGTCGGTACCTCATATCGCTTGCCGAGCGAGAGGGCAACTCGTTCCTCGGCGATCTTGCTCAGTCCGTACTGGTTCTGCGGATTGGCGACGGACTCGTCCGTCGGCATCCAATGCAGGGGTCCCGCGTATCCCTGCGGCGCCAGGATGTCCCATACGCCGGACTCAAGCTGGTGCGCGGCACGAATGTCCGGCAGCAGGGTCTTGCCCTTCGCGTCCCGATACAACCCTTCGCCGAGCGCGGCCTGGCTCGAGGCGACGATCACTTTCCTCACCGGCAGCCTCTCGCGCACGATCAATTCATAGATCAGCGCCGTGCTCGTGACATTGACATCGAAGAAGCGGCTGAAGGTCGGCAGATAATCCTGGAAGGCCGCCAAATGATAGACAAACTCGCAACCCCGGAGGGCATCCAGCAAGACACGTTCATCCCTGACGTCTCCGCGTACGAACTCGATGCGCCCGTCGAGGTATTTCGGCACCTGGTGGCCCGGATGAACGGGCTCCTCCAGAGAGTCGAGGACCCGAACCTCGTAACCTTCGCGCAGCAAGGCATCGGCCGTATGAGATCCGATGAAACCGGCGCCGCCGGTCAGCAATACCTTCATGTTCAGAGCCTTCCCAAAGTTACCGGATAATTCGATTGTTGCCGGAGTCGCCCTGCAACGCGCCGCGTTCGCACTTACTGGTTGTGCAACAGGCGTTGGTGGTCGCTGATGAAGATCACCCGACCGCCGCGGCGATCGATGCCAAACGTCAGTTCCCTGGGATTTCCAAGTGCGTTACGGATCAGGTCGTGGCGTTCCTGCGGAGCGATGACCAGCAGAAACCCTCCGCCACCGGCGCCCAGCAGCTTCCCTCCTTGTGCGCCGAGTTTCCGCGCCTGTTCGTACCATGCGTCGACCGAGCCGGTGCTGATCCCGAATCCCAGGGACCGCTTGAGCAACCAGCCCTCGTGCAGCAGGCGAGCGAATTCGTCCAGGCCGCCACTGCCACCCAGTGCAAGCCGCATCTCATGCGCCAGGTCGCGCATTTCTCGAAGAATCGACATGCGCTCGCGCGTTCCCTCGCTTTGCTTCTTCAGTATCTTGTCGGCATCGCGCTGCTGTTCCGTATAGAAGAGCAACATGCGCTTTGACAGTTCCTGCATGATTTCCGGCGTCGCCGGCACGGGCTCCACATCGACGCTATCGTCGGGATTGAAGCGGATATAGTTCATGCCGCCAAACGCGGCGGCATACTGGTCCTGCTTGCCGATGGGCTTGCCGAGGATGTCGATCTCGATCCGGCATGACTGTTCCGCCAGGTTCCTGGCGCTGACTATCTGCCCCTTGTAGGCATGCAGGGCCAGCAAGACGCCGACGGTGAGGGAACTCGAAGAGCCCATTCCTGTTCCGCCGGGCACATCGCCAACGGTGGTTATCTCAAGATGCCGCCCCAGTCCGGTCAATCGCAACGCCTCGCGCACCAGTTCATGCTGGAGGTCGCCCAGGTCGTCCACGATCTCGGTTCGCGTATAGGCGACCCGTGTCGATGGCTCGAAGCGCGGGCTTACGGTCACGTACATGTGCTTGTCGATCGCCAGCGACAACACCGCGCCGTATTCCTGGCGGTAATACGCGGGAAGGTCAGTGCCGCCGCCGGCAAAACTCACTCTGTAGGGTGTCTGTGAAATGATCATCGATGATTCCGCATTCGTCGAAAATGAAAAGTCGGCGCTGGCGATACGTCAGCTGACGGCAACGCTGCCGAGTTTCTGCCGATAACGCGCGATCAGGGGCTCCAGGCAGTTCTCCAGATTGAATTTCTCCAGCACCCGGTTCCTGCCCGCTTCGGCAAGCTGCTGCCCAAGAGTCCTGTCATGCATCAGCCGTGCGATCGCATCGGCCAGCGCCGCGGCATCGTTCGGTTCCACCAAGAGGCCCGACACGCCGTCCTCGACAAGATCCGGGATGCCTACCAACCGGGTAGAAATCGCGGGAAGGCCACAGGCCATTGCCTCCATCAGCATCTGCGGCAATCCGTCGACGTCGTCATCGGCCGCCCATACGCAAGGCAGCACATACACGTCGCCGCCGTGCATGAATTCAATAATTTTTTCCTGCACCAGGGTTTTCCCGGTGACGGTTACCTTGTCGGCCAAACCAAGGTTCTGCACCTGCGTTTTCAACTGCGCCTCCAGCTCGCCACTGCCGCCGATCAGGCATTCGAAGTCTTCACCTCGATCGGCCAGGATCCGGCAGGCGTCGACCAGAAACGAAAACCCCTTTTTCTCCACCAGCCGGCCCGAGGAAACTATCCGGTAGGGCGCTTG
>CAZGQB010000347.1:0-2690 GCA_964527055.1 uncultured Sulfuritalea sp. | reverse complement strand
ATGCCGACATTGACCACGCTGGTGGCCATGCCCGAGAGTTGCGGCGGATTGACTTCCTTGGCGCAGGCCCAGGACAGCGTGAAACCTGCCGTGGCCAGGCCCATCACCGCACAAAGACCATAGCTTGCCGCCAGCGGCAATGCACCATCGGCCCGCCAGGCCACCCACAACCAGGCGCACCAGCCAAGCACGTGCAGGCCGGAGACTGCCAGCGCCACCGATTTGCGCCGCCCCAATGCATCGGAGACGCGCCCCCACAGCGCCGAACCGATGGCAAAGCCGAGGAAGTAAATGCTCACATGGTTGGAGGCGGTGGCGCGCGACATGGCGTGCATCTGCGTCAGGTAGGGCACGGCCCAGAGTCCGGCAAAGGTGAAGAAGGCACCGGAAAGTCCCGCGTTGGCAAAAAAGCCGGGCCAGGTGGCGCGGTTCTTCAGCACCGAAACCAGACCGGAGAGCCAGGCCGTGCGATCGACCTTGCCCGCCGGGGTTTCGATCACCCAGGCGCGGCTGGCGAAGGCCAGGGCGAAAGACAACAGGCCGACCACGACGAAAACCTGCCGCCAGCCGGCGGCCTGCGTCGCCCAGGCCAGCGGCGCGCCGGCAAGGATAGAGCCGAAGTTGCCGATCAGCATGCACAGCCCGGTCAGCGTGGCGAAGCGACGCTCGTCGAAACCGATCGCCAGCAGCTTCAGCATGGCGATGAAGGTGACCGACACACCGAGGCCGACCAGCGTGCGCCCGAGGAAGGCCAGTTCGAAACTCGGCGCAAGGCCGAACAGGATCGCGCCGACACCCGCGATCAGGCCGCCCCAGAAGAGTATGCGGCGCGGCCCGAGGGTGTCGGCCAGCACCCCGGTGGGAATCTGCATCAGGGTGTAGACGTAGAAATAGGTCGCCGCCAGCGTGCCCAGTTGCGCGCCGCCGATGGCGAACGTCGCCTGTAGGTCGCCCGAAATTGCGGCGGGGGCAACGCGGTGAAAGAAGGACAGCAGATAGGCGGCTACCGCCATGCCGAGACCGAGCAGCACGGCGGGACGGGTGGCGCCGCCGCTCATTGCCAGGCGTCGGAGTTGAGCAGGTTGGGCGGGCGCCGGCCGGAAAGTGCGGCGATCAGGTTGTCGGCCGCCGTCATGGCCATGGCCATGCGCGTGGCGCGCGAACTCGATCCGATGTGCGGCGTCAGCGCGACGTTGTCGAGTTCGAGGAAACCCGGGTTGAACTTCGGTTCGCCCTCGAACACATCGAGCCCGGCCCCGGAAAGTCGGCGCTGGCGCAACGCCGAAATCAGCGCCTCGTCATCGACGATGCCGCCGCGGGCGACGTTGATCAGGTGCGCGCTCGGTTTCATCTGCGCGAGTTCCGCCGCGCCGATGATGTGGTGGCTCTCCGCCGAATACGGCAGCAGCAGCACCAGGAAATCGGCTTCGCGCAGCAGGGTCTGCTTGTCCACCCAGCGCGCGCGGCAGGCCGTCTCCTTGTCCTCCGGCAGCCGGCTGCGATTGTGGTAGATCACTTTCATGTCGAAGCCCAGCGCGCGCCGCGCCACGGCCTGGCCGATACGACCCATGCCGAGGATGCCCAGCGTGGCGTGATGCACGTCGCTGCCCAGCCAGTCCATCATGCGAAAACCCTGCCACTGTCCGGCGCGCAGCCAGTGCTCCGAGGTCTGGACATGGCGCGCGGTGGCCATCAGCAGGGCCCAGGCGAGATCCGCCGTAGTGTCGTCGAGCACGCCCGGGGTATTGGTGGCGACGATGCCGGCGCGGGTGCAGGCGGCGAGGTCGATGTTGTTGTAGCCGACGGCGAAGTTGCACACCGCCTTCAAGTGCGGCGCAGCGGCGATCACCTCGGCGCTTACCGGATCGCTCACGGCCGTCATCACGCCGGCCTTGTCGGCCAGGCGTTGCTTCAGGCCCTCGGCGCCGAGGATGACATCGGCCTGATTGTCGTCCACCTCGAAATGCGGCCGCAGGTGTTCGAGCACCTCCGGGAAAACTTCACGGGCGACAAGGATCTTCGGTTTCATGATTCGGCCAGCGCGGATGCACCCGCCGCAGCAACCACCCCGTCCTCCGAGGACTTGAGGCCGGACACGCCGATCGCACCGACGTAGGCGCCGTCGCGGATCAGGGGCAGGCCGCCCTCCAGGCAGATCGCGTCGGGCAGCGTCATCATGACGGGACGCCCCTGCAATACCATGTCCTCGAAGGCCTTGGTCGGCCGCTTGAACATGATGGCGGTTCGGGCCTTCTGCTCGGCGACGCGCACGGAGCCCTTTTGCGTGCCGTCCATGCGCTGCAGGGAAATCAGGTGGCCGCCGTCATCGACCACGGCGATCACCACGTTCCAGTTGTTACCCGTCGCCGCGTGGCGTGCCGCCTGTGTGATGCGAAGCGCATCGTCAAGGGTCAGCATGTCGGGGCCGCCTTGGCGACTTCGTGGTTCGCCATCATCTCCAGCGCGCGCACCATCGCCGAATGGTCCCAGGCGGCACCGCCGTGCGCGACGCAGGAATTGAACAACTCCTGCGCCGTCGCCGTGTTGGGCAGCGAGACACCTAGCGCACGCGCGCCGGCGAGCGCGAGGTTGAGGTCCTTCTGGTGCAGCTCGATGCGAAAGCCCGGGTTGAAGGTGCGCTTGACCATGCGCTCGCCATGCACCTCGAGGATGCGCGAGTTGGCGAAGCC
>CAZGQB010000346.1:0-2742 GCA_964527055.1 uncultured Sulfuritalea sp. | reverse complement strand
TTTCGCGCCAGGGCGAGATCGTCGAACTCGGCGTCGAACACAAGATCGTCGAGAAGTCCGGCGCCTGGTACGCCTACAAGGGCGAGAAGATCGGCCAGGGCAAGGACAACGCGCGCGAATTCCTGCGCGAGCACGGCGATGTGGCAGTCGAGATCGAGAACCGGGTGCGCGAAGCGGTCGGGGTCGCGGCCCTGGGCACTGTCGAAGCGGCAAAGGGCAGCTGATGCAGTGCCTGCGAAACAGCTGTCCCATTGTGGGGCAGACTTCAGTCTGCCAAGGCCGGCTGAAGCCGGCCCCACAGATGTTCGACATTTCCAGAACGGACCACTAAGCGCGGTACTTACCGGTTACCCGCAGAGGGCAAGCATCTTGTCGAACAGCAGTAGCCGCGCCCGGCGCGACAAACACCATGACGAATGAACTGCGCCAGCAGGCGATAAGGCTGCTGGCCCGGCGCGAACACACCCGTGCCGAACTGACGCGCAAGCTGGCGGGCCTCGGCACGCAGGAGGAAATCGCCGCCGTGCTGGCCGACATGGAAGCCTCGCAATTGCAGTCCGACAACCGCACGGCGGAAAATTACCTGCGCAGCAATGCCTCCCGCCTGGGCGCCTCGCGCCTGCGCCACACCCTGAAAACCCGGGGCGTGGCGCCCGAAACAATCGAGGAGCAACTGGCGCAGGCCGGCCTGCCGGACGAGCTCGAGCGCGCCCGCGCCGCGTGGAGCCGCAAGTTTTCCGCCGCGCCGGCGAATTCCAAGGAATGGGCGCGCCAGGCGCGCTTCCTGCAAAGCCGGGGCTTTGCCGGCGACATCGTGCGCCGCCTGCTCAAGCAGCCGCATGAGGCGACCGAATGAAGGCCACCGACCCCGCCCAGCTTCCGCTCGGCTACCGGAGCGATCCCCCGCAATCCGTGGTTGCGACGACGGCCGGTGCTGCCGCCGCGACCCTCTCGGCACACAACCTGCGTAAGAAGTACAAGAAGCAGACCGTGGTGACCGACGTCTCCTTCGACGTCGCGGCAGGCGAGGTGGTGGGCCTGCTCGGGCCCAACGGCGCAGGCAAGACCACCTGCTTCTACATGATCGTCGGCCTCGTCGCCGCCGACGGCGGCGAGATCCGCATCGAGAACGACGGCGAACGCCAGCGCCTGACCCATATGCCGATCCACCAGCGCGCCAGGCTGGGCCTGTCCTACCTGCCGCAGGAAAACTCGGTGTTCAGGAAGCTGACGGTATCCGAAAACGTGCGTGCGGTGCTGGAACTGCAAGGCCTGGACGAGAGTGCCATCGACGAGCGCGAGGAAGTGCTGCTGCAGGAACTGCACATCACCCACATCCGCAAGAACCTGGCCGCCTCGCTTTCGGGCGGCGAACGCCGCCGCGTCGAGATCGCCCGCGCCCTGGCGACCCGGCCGCGCTTCATCCTGCTCGACGAACCCTTTGCCGGCGTCGACCCGATCGCCGTGATCGACATCCAGAAGATCATCCGCTTTCTCAAGGAGTCCGGCATCGGCGTCCTGATCACCGACCATAACGTGCGGGAAACGCTGGGGATTTGCGATCGCGCCACGATCATCAACGCCGGCGAAGTGCTTGCCGCTGGACACCCGGCCGAGATAGTCGATAATGAAAGTGTGCGCCGGGTCTATCTCGGTGAGCACTTCAGGATGTAGCCGCAAAAACAAGAACATGAGGCAAGGACTCCAGCTCAGGGTTTCCCAGCATCTGGCGCTGACACCGCAGTTGCAGCAGTCGATCAGGCTCCTGCAGTTGTCCACGCTGGAGCTCAATGCGGAAATCGACCAGGCCCTGCAGGAAAACCCGCTGCTGGAAAGGGACGAACCTGGGGAAGCCGGCACTCTCGCCCCCGGTCCGGCGGGCGGCGCGCTGGCAGCGCCGCAGGCCATCACCCCGGCGGCAGCCGACGAGCGCGACGAGCGCCAGGTACCGCAGAGCGGCGACGACGAGGGCTGGGGCATGGACTTTTCCGGCAGCCATGGCCAGCGCGATCCCAACGACGACGACATGGACAGCGGCGAGTCGCAGGCTGCTTCGATCTCCTTGCGCGAACACCTCGGGGCGCAGGTGGCGATGACCCAGTTGCCCGATCGCGAGCGGGCGCTGGTCGGTTTCCTGATCGAAGCCCTGGATGACGACGGCTACCTGACGCAACCGCTGGACGAACTGGTCGACCTGCTGGTGGCCGACGACGACGAGGTGCGCGAGACGCTCCTGGAGGAGCTCGCCATCGCCCTGCGCCATTTGCAGAACCTCGACCCGCCGGGCATCGGTGCGCGCAACGCCAGGGAATGCCTGTCGCTGCAGCTCGATTGCATGCCGCCCTCCGCCACCCGCGCGCTGGCGCTGCGCATCGTAAATCAGCATCTCGAACACCTGGCGGCGCGCGATTTCGCCCGCATCAAGAAAGCGCTGGGCTGCGACGATGACCGGCTGCGCCCGGCGCAAGACCTGATCCGTTCGCTGAACCCCCGGCCCGGCGCGCAATTCGCGCCGATCGACACGCGCTACGTGATACCCGACGTCGCCGTCAAGAAAACCCAGGGACGCTGGGTGGTCAGCCTCAACCGTGACGCCATGCCGCGCCTGCGCATAAACCGGCTCTATGCCGACATCCTGCAGCGGCATCGCAGCGGCGGCAACACGTCGGCGGGGCTTGCCGGCCAGCTGCAGGAAGCCAAGTGGCTGATCAAGAACGTGCAGCAGCGCTTCGACACCATCCT
>CAZGQB010000345.1:0-2751 GCA_964527055.1 uncultured Sulfuritalea sp. | reverse complement strand
GGCCTCGCCTTCGGCCTCGACCGCATCGTCACCATGATGGCCGGCGCCGAATCGATCCGCGACGTGATCGCCTTCCCCAAGACCCAGCGCGCCCAGTGCCTGCTGACCGACGCGCCGTCCGATGTCGATGAAAAGCAGTTGCGCGAACTGCACATCCGCCTGCGGCAGAAGGTCGAAACCCAGGTCGAGGTCGGCAAGGGCTGACACCCCTCATGCGCCGCCTGCTCCTCGCCCTGCTTGCCGCGCTGGCCTGTGCTTGCGCACACGCCAGGGACGTGCGCGGCATCGGTCTGGCCGAACTGCCCGCCGAGGCGCGCGAAACCTTGCGCCTGATCGACGCCGGCGGCCCCTTCCCCTATCGCCGCGACGGCATCGTCTTCCAGAACCGCGAACGCCGCCTGCCCGAGCAGCCGCACGGCTATTATCGCGAATACACGGTACCCACTCCCGGCAGCCGCGACCGCGGCGCGCGGCGCATCGTCGCCGGCGACAAGCCGCCGGTGGTTTTCTACTACACCGCCGACCATTACAAGACCTTCCGCAGGATCCAGCGATGAATGCCGCCCACTATGAGGCCCTGTTTGCCGATGCCGCGCGCGCCGGCGTGCATCACCTGCCCCACGGCGCCATCGACGACCTGCTGGCCGGCGCCCGGGCCGCGGGCTGCCTGGTGTTGCGCGTTGACCTTGCGGCGGCGCGCGACAAGGAAGCAATGCTTGACGCCGTCGGCCGCGCCCTGCGCTTCCCGGAATGGTTCGGCCACAACTGGGACGCCCTGACCGACTGCCTGCTCGACATGGGCTGGCTGCCGGCGACCGGTTACCTGGTGATCCTCGACCACTGCGATGGAATCCATGGCCGGGCAGAAAGCGATTTCGTCCAGCTCATGCGGGTCTTCCAGGAAGCGGCCAATACTTGGCGCGAGGACGAGATCCCGTTCTGGTGCCTGGTCGACATGCAGGCCGACGGCATCGCCTGGCTGCCGACGGTCGCCCAGCCCGGCAGATGAATTACAAGAAACCCGTTTCCGTTCTGGTGGTGATACACACCCCGGCACTCGACGTATTGCTGCTGGAGCGCGCCCGCCACCCCGGATTCTGGCAATCCGTCACCGGCAGCCAGGAAGGCGACGAACCCTTGCCGGAAACCGCACGCCGCGAAGTGCGCGAAGAAACCGGCATCGAGGCAGGCCTCGGCGAGTTGACCGACTGGCGGACGACCAACCGCTACGAGATTTTTGCCGAATGGCGCAATCGCTATGCCCCGGGTGTCACCGAGAATACGGAACACGTTTTCAGCCTGTGCCTGCCCGCACCGAGGGCAGTCACTCTCGCCGCCGGCGAACACCGGGCCTGGTGCTGGCTGCCCTGGCAGGAGGCCGCGGCGGCATGCTTTTCCTGGACCAATCGCGACGCCATCCTGGTCTTGCCGCAGCACATCGCACCGGCCGCCTAGCCGCGACCGATAGCGACGAAATCCTTTCGGCTCCGGGGGTCTCTTGAAATTCATCTCCCCGAACCCAGATTATGAGCAGAAGGCCCCGTCCCGCGTGGGTCATTAACCGCATGAAAGGAGACTGAAATGAACAGCTTGATCCGTCGTGATCCGCTTGACGACTTGTTCCGCGGCTTCTTTGTCCGTCCGGTAGAGTATGGGTCGCAGCCCGATGCACCGTCGGTGAAGGTCGATGTCAAGGAACAGGAAAAGAGCTATCTGGTACATGCCGAAATCCCCGGCGTGAAGAAGGACGACATCCATGTCGCCATCGATGGCGCGGTAGTGTCCATCAGCGCGGAACGGCGCGAGGAAAAGGATGTCAAGGAAGGCGAGCGCGTCTTGCGCACCGAGCGCTATTTCGGCAAGGTTTCGCGCAGCTTCCAGCTGGCGCAGGAAATCGACGAGGCACAGGTGACCGCCAAATACACAGATGGCGTGCTTGAATTGACGCTGCCCAAGAAGGCCGCGACCCAGGCGCGCAGGATCACCATCCAGTAAGCGCGGCAACGAAAGGTCGGCGCTGGCGATACGCCGACCGGGGTCCTTCAGGCGTCCGGTGTTGTGGCAGCCCGTCGCGGGAGCGGCGGGTTGCCACGCCCGGGTGCGGTTCGCTGCTTGCGGAGCGCCGCCGCGCCGGTAGAATGGGCGAAGTTGTCACTCGCACTCGCCGCCATCCATGACTGAAAAGCTCCCCCCCGCCGCCAAGGCCGGCGTCCTGGCCGAAGCCCTGCCCTACATCAAGCGCTTCCACGGCAAGACCATCGTCGTCAAGTACGGCGGCAACGCGATGACCGACGAGCACTTGAAGCAGTGCTTCGCGCGCGACGTGGTGCTGCTCAAGCTGGTCGGCATGAACCCCGTGGTGGTGCATGGCGGCGGGCCGCAGATCGAGAACCTGCTCTCGCGCGTCGGCAAGAAGGGCGAATTCGTCCAGGGCATGCGCGTCACCGATGCGGAAACCATGGACCTGGTCGAGATGGTGCTCGGCGGCCAGGTCAACAAGGAAATCGTCAACCTGATCAACCAGCACGGCGGCAAGGCCGTCGGCCTCACCGGCAAGGACGGCAATTTCATCCGCGCGAAAAAGCTGATGATGGAAAACAAGGACGCACCGGGCGACCTGATCGACATCGGCCAGGTCGGCGACATCGTTTCCATCGACCCCAGCCTGATCGCCCTGCTCGACACCGGCGCCTTCATCCCGGTGATCGCGCCGATCGGCGTCGGCAGCGAAGGCGAGACCTACAACATCAA
>CAZGQB010000344.1:0-2757 GCA_964527055.1 uncultured Sulfuritalea sp. | reverse complement strand
TGTTGAGCATTTCGAACACCATCAGGACGATCGAGGCGGCGGTCACCGTGCCCAGGGTTCGCGTCAGCAGGACGAGGCTGCCCGCAACGCCGCGATCCCTGAGCGGAAGCGCTCCGGTCACGACGTCCGAATAAGCCAGTTGGAACAGGCCGCTGCCGATGCCCTGCACGACGAGCCCCGCGATCCGCAGGGCCGTCGGCGTTTGCTCCGTCCATGCGCCGATCCAGAGCAGGCCGCCGCCGATGGCGGCGGCGCCTGCGATCGCCAGCCGCCTGGCGGAAATGGTCCGCCCGACGAGGCGGCCGCCGATCGGCGCGGCCAGCACGGCGCCTGCCGCGGCGCTAGCCAGGATGGCGCCGCCCTCGGCGAGCGTGTAGCCGGGCACGCGCGCCAGAAAATAGGGCACCAGCAGCCAGATCGAGAAGGCGGCAAGATTGGCCAGCACGCTGACCAGGTTGAGCAGCGCAAATCCGGGTTGCCCGAGCAGGCCGACGGCGATGATCGGGCGCGCCGCCCGCGACTCGCGGTAGATGAAGGCCGCAAAAGCCACGGCCGACAGCAATCCGAACCAGAGGGCGGAGAGCTCGCGAATGCGGTTGAGCGCCAGCAGCATCGTGACCAGACCCAGCACCAGCGCGACGCCCCCCGGGATATCGAAGCGATCGCCTGCCTGGCGCTGCGGCGATGCCGGCATGCCGCGCAACAGCAACAATGCCGCCAGGGCGATGGGAATCCGGAACCAGAACACCGCGGGCCAGTCCCAAACCGCGGTGAGGGCGCCGCCGAGCAGCGGACCCAGCATCAGGCCGAGCGACAGCATCATGGTGTAGATGCCGAGCGCCCGGCTGCGCCGCTCCTCGCCATAGAGGGACGTCACCAGCGCCGCGCCGCAGCTCAGCACCAGCGCCGCGCCGACACCTTGCAGGCAACGAAAGGCCAGCATCGCGCCGTAGCCCGGCGAACAGCTGACGAGCAGCAGCGCCACCGCGCTGCAGATCAGGCCGATCCGGAAAACCAGCGCGTGACCGATGGTATCGCCGATGCGCCCGAGCGCCAGCAACAGACTGGCATAGGTCAGCACGTAGGAGATCACGACCCACTGGATGTCGCCGATCGAAAGCTCGAATCCGCGCGTGATGGCGGGGAAGGCGATATTCACCGACGTGTCGAGTTGCGTCGCGGCCGTGCCAAGCCCGATCATGGCGACCTGCCACGCTCTTGTGTGGAGCAGGCCGGCCCCAGGGGGAGGATTGCGCTCTGTCGGTGAGGGCACGTTGCAGCCTGCGGACCGGCGTCAGGCCGGCGCGAAGGCGATGGCGCCGTCGCCGTCGACGTCGCGCCTCAGCCGTCCGGTCGAGGCGAGCATGTTCAGATGGGCGAGCGCTTCGCCGAAGGCCTGGCGCGGATTGGCGTACAGCACCCGCGGGAACACTTCCTGCGCGATCAGAAACGCATCGGTCCTGCCGGCGACGACCGACATCACGTCGTCGAGCCGGGCCTGATGATGCTCGCGCAGCTGGGCGAGCCGCGCATGCAGCCCGTGAAACGGCAGACCGTGCGACGGCAGCACCAGCGTGTCCGCCGGCAGCGCCTCGAGCCGCGCCAGCGAATCCAGATAGTCCTTCATCGGATTGGCTTCCGGCTGCGCCGCCGGCGCGATCACCGATGGCGCCATGTGCGACAGGATCTGGTCGCCGGAGATCAGTATCCGGTCGGCCTCGCAAAAGAACAGCGCGTGCTCCGCCGAATGCCCGCCCGCCGTGATAACCCGCCACTCGCGCTTCCCCATGACCACCATGTCGCCGTCGCGGATGCGGATGAATTCGCGCGGCGGCCGCGAGCCCAGAAATTTCGACTGGCGCTGGGCTTGCAAGATCCTGGCGGCATCGTCCTCCGATGCGCCGTTGCGTTTCAGGAAGGAAGCAAATTGCTCGTCCGGTGCTTCCTCGCGCTCATGCCACGTCTTCCAGCTGCTGAGCCATTCGGCGAGGGGCATGCGAACCGCGCACTTGGTTTCCTTCACGAAGAAGGCAGCGAGGCCGGAATGATCCGCATGCGCATGCGTGAGGGCAAGGCTCTGCAGGGGACGGCTGCGCAGCAGTCCCCGCCAGAGCTTGTCCCACATCTCGAAGCTGTCATCGGTGTTCAGGCCGCAATCCACCATGGTCCATCCCGGCCCGTTGTCGAGCAGCCAGCAATTGACGTGGTTGGGCGCCGTCGGCATCGGCAGCCGCACCCAGAACAGCCCCGGCAGCACGTCCGTCAATTCGCCATAGGCGGGCGGGCGCTGCACCGTGAACTTCAGATCGTCGGACATCGTCGCCCCCGGCCGCATCGCGTTGCGCGTGATTTCAAGCCGGCGCGGCGGCTTGAGTGCCGCTGCAAGCTTACGCGATCCGGCCGGGCCGGCAATGCTGCATGGAATTTATGGCTGCCATGCGGGCGATAGCGGCAGGAATCTTCCATCCAGGCCTTGAACGAAGGTCGATTTTACCGGATGAACGCCGGGTGGCGCACGCGCCGGCCGCGCGCGGCCTCCCCGGACCTGTTGGGCAAGAACAATAATGGATGCACTCAACCCGCAGTCCGGTCTCCAGCCGCACCTCGCGCCGGGACTCGACCGGCGCGCCCACCGCAACCTCCTGCTTCTCGCCTGCTGCCAGGCGGTCGGCCAGTCCTGCAACACCATGATGTTCGCGGCGACGGGGCTGTCGGTCATCACCTTCTATCACCGGCCCGATCTCGCCAACCTGCCGG